>CADBOW010000147.1 GCA_902796375.1 uncultured Lachnospiraceae bacterium
CCATACCAAATACGCATGAAAAACGACCGAATAGTCCGGGGGTGTATGCCCCCGGGCGTTTCATTTGGTATAATTATTTTGTGTTTTATTTTATTATTATGTTCCGAATTGAAGAAAGGAGGAAAAAGATCATATGGGAGAAACAAGGAGAAAGAGACGTCTGTTATTCCTGATCATGGCGATCCTTATGGTGTTCATTCCGGGAAATTCCTTTATTTCCAGAGCGGAAGGAGAACCGGTGGATATCGCCGCCATCGCAGCGGTGACCGCGATTCCGGATCAGGCATACACAGGAAGTGAGATCACCCCGGAGATTGAAGTAAAGACAACGGAAGATGTTGCGTTGACTAAGGACACGGATTATGAAGTTACATTTTCCGATAATATTCAGGTGGGAACCGCGACAGTAACCGTTACCGGTAAGGGAGCATACACAGGAACACTTACGGCTACCTTCCGGATTAAAAAGTCCATCGCAGAATGCCCATGCTTTATCAATGATAATTCGATCCAGAAATATACAGGCGAGGAGATCAAGCCCCCTGTAGCAGCCAGGGAAAAGGGCTATGGTGAATATCTGACAGAAGGGACGGATTTCACTGTATCATACAGCGATAATGTCAATGTGGGAAAGGCAACTGTAACCTTTACCGGTATCGGAGATTATATGGATACCAATACCGCAGAATTTCAGATCGTGGATCCAAAATCGATCGATTACGCGATTCCGAGTGTGAACTATGTTAAGGTTGACAGCATTCCTCTGAAGGACGGAACGGTTACAGATGGATTTGCCAAATTTACTGTGGGCTTTTCCATCGATCCCAGCGTAGATGAAGCAGAATTCTTCAGCACTGTGACCACTTCTGACGGACAGATGTCGGGACTTACTGCAGGACCGCTTACAACCCTGCGTCCTACGGGAAGTCCGGATGATCCGTCCGGCGTGACCTGGGTCCCTGCCACGGCGGATGGCGAACACTGCTATACCTACTCATTTGAAATGGCAACCGGAGACGGAACGGACGAACCGCAGGCTGTTTATGAGGAAGGAAGCTTTACCTATCTCAACTTCGGTATGGAAGGAGATGTGGTAAATGTATACGCAGAAGGTGTTGCCGAGATTCCGGATGTCGGCGGTGTGCTGACAGATGACAGCAATTCCATCGCTGTTCCGCTCACGGCGTCAAGCATCGGACAGACATTCCGTGCGACTTCGACCGCCAGCCTGGAGGATGCGGTGATCGCGACAATTCCGGATCAGACCTTTACAGGAGATCCCATAGAGCCGAAGCTGACCGTGTCACTGGATGGAAAGACACTGACCGAGGGTGATGATTATACAGTCACCTACACAAACAATGTGAATGTTACCTGGAATTATCACAGTACATACGCGACTGTCACGGGAACGGGTGATTATGAAGGCACAACCATACAGTATTTCAATATCGTCGGTTCCGGTGCGGTACCGGCAACCGTTGCCAATGCAAGCGTGAAGGTTGAGAGCTTTAAGTCCGGCAGCCTGAAGAATATCGTGACCGAAGCACTTGCAGGAGATGTGGCCACGCTTTCCGTCACCTTTGACAAGCAGAAGGGGATCAAGCGGTATTTCGTGTGCGCATTTAATTCCAGGGATTCCAAAGCCATAAGCGGAACCCTGCCTCATTTAGTTGTGGTAAACGACAAGAAGGCATACTGGGAGAGCTTTGATGGAAAACCGGTATATACCGGCCCCAACGGGGAAACCATCACTCAGACCGGAACAACCGTCACAGTCACAACCATGGTTGTAAATCCTGCGGACAAGACTTCTTCCTGGTATGAGAGCATGGGATTTGCCGAAGGCGAGAATATGACCGTCATGGTAGAGGCACTTTCAGATGACGAAATGACATCCTCCAGTCCTGTTAATATCCAGATTCCCTTCGCGGCTTCAAGCGCAGGGAAAACCTATACGAAAGACGGCGTTGTAACAAATCCGGTTTCTCTGGAGAAAGCAACCGTTACCAAGGTCCCGGATCAGACCTATACCGGCAAGGCCATCACTCCGAAGCTTACAGTGACAGCGGGAGATTTAATCCTCGTACAGGGTACAGACTTTGACGTTGCATACAAAAACAACACCAACGCCGGAACGGCTACAGCTGTCCTCACGGCAAAGGGTGACAAGTGCACCGGAAGCAGGACGGTGACCTTTAAGATCAATCCGGCGTCTCTTTCAGGATCGGATGTGACGGTAGACCCGTTGAAAGCCTTTGCCTATACCGGCAAACCGCTTACGCCGGCGCTTATCCTGAAGCGGGGAGGTACGACTCTGAAGAACGGCACGGATTATTCCGTGAAATATACAAACAATACCAACGCCGGACCGGCTACAGCAGAACTGATCGGAAAAGGGAACTACAAGGATTCCACAACGACAACCTTCAATATCAACCCAATGTCTGTTACGCCGACGATCAAACTTTCCAAGACTTCCTTTGTATACAACGGAAAGACGCAGACTCCGACGGTTAAGGTAACGGTGGGCGGAATTACCCTGAAGCAGAATACGGATTATACCGTTACCTATACATCAGGACGTAAGAATGCCGGTACCTACAAGGTAACTGTCAAACTGAAGGGCAACTACAAAGGCAGCGGGTGCAAGTCCTTCAAGATCACTAAGGCTGCTAATAAACTGAAAGTAACGGCTAAGAAAGCAACTGCATCACTGAAGCAGGTGAAGAAAGCAGCGGTAAAGATTCCGAAATCCAAAGCATATAACGTGACAAAAGCGAACGGAGTGGTTACCTACAAAAAGACGAAAGGGAATAGTGCTTTCACGGTGAATAAGCAGACCGGCGCCATCACCGTTAAAAAGGGAACCCGTAAAGGGACCTATAAAGTGAATGTGAATGTGAAGGCCGCAGGAACGAAAAACTATATGGCTGTCACCAAGTCGGTTCAGATTAAGATCACAGTCAAGTAAATAATGAAGCACACCCCTCCCCCAGGGAGGGGAGGACTTCCTGCAAAGTAAAACGGGCCCGTCCGGGGCCCGTTTTCTATTCTTCCTATTGAAGTCGCTTATGGTTGGCTGTTCAGCGCTTCTGTCTCCCTCACTGGTCAAAGCTCTCCTCGAAGAACTCCAGCCCGTTCAGTACCTGCAGGAATCGTTTCAGATAATCCCAGGATGTGGTGGGCCAGAAGAAGCCCAGTCGGTACAGTACCTGAAGCGTGTACTCCCGGTTCATCGGAAGCAGTACGCGCTCTCTTTCACCCTTCCCCACATCATAGGCCATAAGGCTGGTCAGAAGCGCTGCCTTCCTCGGGTTGCTTCCCGCCTCGGCGAAGGCCTTCTCATACTCCTCCCGCTCCATCAGCTTCACGGGGTATCCCACCTCTGCCATTTCCTCGAAGATATGAACCTTGGAGATGTACTGATCCGTGATCACATGGAAGATCACACAGTTCTCCGGTGTTTCGCTCAGCAGCACCGTGGCCTCCGCCACAGCGCCGATGGGTGAGAATTCCATCAGATCCTCTGCCTGGTCATAGGGTGCGCATCCAAGGATGGCGTATGCCCGAAGCTGTCCCATGGCTGCGTTGGAATTGAAGTTTACCTGGAACTCTCCGTCCGTAAACCGGGCGGACAGATTGCCGTAGCGCATGATCTTCGCCTTCAGACCCCGGTGCAGCACTGCCTCCAGGATCGCACGCTCCGCCAGGAATTTGGACCGTACATACTGATTCGTAAGATCCTGTCCGCAGTACAGCGTCTGCTCCGAGGGCGAGAAGCCCACAGGCGTATTGTCCTTGTACCCGATCTCGATGACACTCATGGTGGAGGTCTGGATCATCCGGGCTCCGTGCTCCACGCAGAAATCGATCACATTCTTCGCACCGTTGACATTTACATCCTCGATGATGGAATCGTGGGCAAAATGCTTCACGATCGCCGCACAGTTGATCACCGTATTGATCTCCTCCGAAGCCAGCTGATCGAAGGAAGCCTTATTTGTCACATCTCCCTCGTAAATGAACAGCCTCTTCCCCAGAAGCCCGCGGTAGTCCTTCTCAAAGTAGTAGAACAGCAGGGAGATCAGCCGGTTCTCCGCCGTCTGATCCACGGAAGATCGGATCAGGCAGCAGACCTTGCTGTCTGTTTTCTCCAGAAGGGTATACAGGATATGGATTCCCAGATATCCATTTGCTCCCGTCATCAGAACATTTCCAAGCTCCTGCTTCTCTCCGCTCCGGAAGGTCTCCAGTGTATTCTGCTTCAGGAATTCATGGATCTCCGTATAGTCATAATCCTCGATCTCGCTATCCCTTTCGGAACCCTCTTCCTCCGCATCCTCCACAAGCTTCGCCAGCTCCCGTGGCGTGGGATTTGCGAAGACATCTCCGAATACGATACTGTAGCCCTTCATTCCGGCCTCGATGACCACCTGGGTTACCAGCAGGGAGGTTCCTCCCAGATCGAAGAAGCTTTCGGTGGCCATTACATTATCCACATTCAGGAGCTTCGAGAAGATCTCGCAGAATGCCTTCTCTGCCGTGGACCTTGCCTCTTCTCCCTCGCCCCGGTAGATCTCCGGGATCGGAAGATTCTTCATATCCAGCTTGCCGTTCGGCATGAAGGGCATCTTCTCCATCTGCATATAGGCCGTGGGAACCATATACGGCGTCAGGGTCTTCGCCAGCGCCGCCTTCAGGGCCGGGATCTCCACCTTCGAATCATTGGTAAACCATGCGCAGAGGTGCTCAATGCCGTTGATCTTCTCAATCTTCACGGCCACATACTTCATACCCTCCTGGGCTGCCAGTACGGTCTCCACCTCACCCAGCTCGATCCGGAGTCCCCGGAGCTTGATCTGGTTGTCCTTCCGTCCGATGATCTCCAGGTATCCATTTTCCAGCCACCTTGCATAGTCTCCGGATTTATAGACCCGTTCACCCTTGAAGTCGATGAAACGGCTGTCCGTCATTTCCGGAAGATTGTTGTAGCCGATACCTACGCCCCAGCCGCCGATATATACCTCACCCACCACGCCGATGGGCAGTTCATTTCCGTCCGTATCCACCACGTATTCCGTTACGCCCGGCGTCGGCTTTCCTACGGTGATCACATCCTCTCCCGTCAGATCATGCTCGTTACAGGAAATGGTGATCTCCGACGGTCCGTAAATGTTCATGGGATGCGGCACCAGTGCCTTCAGCTCGGTCATCAGCTTCTCGGAGTATTTCTCTCCGCCGCAGATTACCAGCTGACCGTACTGCCGGAGAGCATCCCGGAAGGCCTCCGAGGACAGCAGCGTATAGATACGGGTGGGGGTTCCGCTGATCACATCGGCCTTCGCCTCGATCATCCGCGCCGCCAGAAGGTCCGCGTTGTTGCACTCCGCCTCATTTGCAAAAAGCAACGTAAGTCCCAGATTCAGTGCCAGTGTATACTCCATAACGGAGATATCAAAGGACAGGGTGGTGATGGAACAGTATACCTTGCAGTATTTCTTAATGGAATTGACCATTTCCTTTCCCGGCAGATCCGCTACATAATGGGCATTTCCATAATGCCGGAGCACAACGCCCTTCGGTCTTCCGGTGGATCCTGAGGTATAGATCATGTAGGAGATATTGTCCTGAGTCAGGGGTACCTTCGGCTTGGTATCATCCTCCTCCAGCAGAAGCTCCTCGATGTCCAGGCACACCTTCCCCTCAAACCGGGGGATATTCTTCTGATCCGTGATCACAAATCCCGCATCGGAATCCTCGATGACCAGATTGATCCGGTCGATGGGATACTCGGGATCAAATGGGATATAGCCCAGTCCGGCCTTGCTGGCGCCGAAGATGGCAAACATGGCTCTGGAGGTTCTGGGCAGAAGGATCAGGGCTTTTCCGCCCACCTTCGCGCCTCTTTTGATCAGCGCATTGGCCACCCGGTCCGTGATGCTGTCAAACTCCCGATAGGTGTAGGTGCCGTCCGTGGCGATCAGCGCCGTACGGTCCGGATACAGCTCCGCATTCTTCTCCATTCCGGTGAACAGGAAGGTATCCTCCGGAACCGTCCCCTCCTCGGGAACCGTGTAGAATTCCTCCAGCAGCTTCTTCTCCTTCTCATCCAGCAGAGAAACCTTCCGCAGCGGCTGCTCCCCGTCCTCCGCAAAGCTGGTCAGCGCCGTACGGTAGTAA
>CADBOW010000148.1 GCA_902796375.1 uncultured Lachnospiraceae bacterium
CATCATATGGCGGTGTCGGAAAGCTGCAGGCGCCAGGGCATTGCGTCCGTACTTCTGGAGCGGGCTTTGGATGCTCTTAAGAAGGAGGGCATCAATAAGGTGGCGCTGCTCGTCTTTAACCGAAATGAGGCCGGAAATGCGTTCTGGGAGCGTCAGGGTTTTACCTCCAGAGAGGATGTGACATACAGAAACAGGGCGCTCACGGAAATAATCCGGATCGATACGTGATATTCTGGAGGTAGAAACATGCGATATATGGCAGACCATTTTATGTATGCGGCGGGGAGTGATTTTCGGAATACCATTCGGGTAGGGATCGAAATGAGTGAACCGGTGGATGAAGCTGTTCTGAGGAAGGCGGTGGACCGCCTGCCTCTTCGGTTTCCGTATTTCTCCGTTCGGCTGGTCCGGGAGAACGAGACCTACTATTATGAGCCCAATGACGAACCGTATGTCATCTCGAAGGATGGCAGAGCTGTGGTTTTGGGAAGCGAGGAAAGCAACGGGCATCTTGTGGCATTTGCTTACCGTGGGAATGTGATCTATATTGATTCCTCTCACTTTTTTATGGATGGCGGGGCACAGTTCCCATTTCTTAAGATGCTGTTCTATGAGTATCTGAAGGGAAAGCATCCGGAGGAGGAGTTTGACACCTCCGATATCCCTCAGCCGGGAGATGTGATCCGGCAGGAGGAAATGACGGATGATCCGTATCCCACCGAAGAGATTCCTGTGGATTTTCCGGAACTGGAGTCGGAACCGGAGAAAATCTTCCTGCTTCAGGATCAGCCCCAGGGGTATGAGAATTCGGGGGACTGGACCTCCTTCCGATTCAAGGTAAAACAGGCGGATATGATGCAGTATGCGTCCAGTGCGGACGGGAGTCCTGCAACATTTGTCAGTTCCCTGATCTACAGGGCAATCTCGGCGCTGAATCCGGAGAACCGGCTTCCACTGGTGTGTGGTATGCAGCATCAGTTTCGAAGGGCACTGGGGAATCCCTACAGCCATTCCTCCCATGTGAGGATCGTGCCCATCACCTATCCGGATAAGGTTCGGGAGCGGGACCTGGGGACCATCAATACCATAGGCAGAGGAACCCTGCTTCTCAGGGCTTCGGATGAGGCGGATTCCCATAGCATCAACGAATATCTCAGGAATAAAGAACGTCTGCAGAAGATGACCGTTCAGAAGAAACAGAGGATGGTGCGCTGGATCGTTCGGTCGTCCATAGGAACGAACACCTTTGAGGTCAGTTATACAGGCCGGGTCCGTTGGAGTGGGTTGGACCGATATATCCGGTGCTTCAGCCCCTACGTTGATCTTACACTGAGTGGAGGCATATCCGCTGAGATCTTCGCCCTGGGTGAGTATTTCGATATAAATATCATGCAGAGAAGCAGTGATGGTAAGTATGTGGATCATATCCTGGCACAGCTGGAGGAACTGGGGATCCATGCGGAAGCAGAGGCCCCTGAACCCTTTGAACTTTGCGGATTTCAGGCACCTATGTAACTATGTCAAAAAACTGATTCCCCCTTATTTTGTAATATGATACAATAGAATGGAGTCATTTGATGACGGGGGGAACGATTCATGACGAAGACCGAAAAACATGGATTATTGGATATCAGTGTTATCATAGCAAAGAGCGTGCTCTTTGTCCTGATAGCCTTTACAGTCCTGGTGTTTTTTTATTATGGGATCATAAATAAAGGTACGGTTCCGGAAGATGAGTCCCTCCGTTTTATCGGACACTGGACTGTGGTTGACAGTGAAGGAAATCAGTTTCCTGCAGGCCTGACCTATGCTGTCGGAAATGATGATCAGAAGGATTATACGATCTATTCAACGCTTCCCAAGGACATTACGGAGAATGAATATCTGTTCTTCTACACCAGGAAGGATATCGCCGTATATATTAACGGGGAACTCAGGCAGGATTTTGTAGAAGAACGAGATGTAAATATACCCGGCGGTTCCATCAAGAAATTCTACATGATGGTCCCTTTGCATGCTTCCGATTCGGGGGCTGAGGTCCGGATGGTCAGAACCTCAAAGTTAAAAGACGGGCAGATCGTGCCGGAGACATTTATCAGTACCCGTTATGGTGCCTTCAGTTATCTGCTCCATAAATGGGGACTGTCCTTTATGCTTGCGATCATCGTGCTGATCTTCTCCGTTGTGGTGATCATCGTCAGTGTGGTTCTCCGCCTTGTGTATAAGCAGAAGATCGATATGATGTACGGTGCGCTGGGAATCGCCGTGATCGCGGCGTGGATCATTACGGATTCCTTCCTGTTTCCGTTTATCTTCGGAGTATATCATGTGAACGGGATCACGAATTATCTGATCTGTTTTATGATCCCCTTCGGACCGGCCATCTATCTGAATGCGGTTCAGCGCGGACGATATAAGAAGAGCATGTCGGTGATCATGATCATTTCCGCCGTCAATGCCATGATCTGGCCGCTGCTTCATTTTACGGGACTGTGCCCCTTCTATCATACGACTACGATCGTAAATCTGCTTCTGACCGGTCTTGCAGCAGCTTCCATCGTGATCCTGATCGTGGATGCCTTCAGGCGGAATCTGGCCGGATATCGATATACATTCATCGGTTTCTTCGGTTTTCTGATCTGCTGCATCATAGAATTGCTCATTATTCTTATGGTAACAACCACAAATGAAGCGCTCCCCATGGTTATCGGACTGGCATTTCTCCTGACTTTTGTGGTGATCCAGCAGGTACATGATATCCGGGTGATCAATATGGAGAAGCAGCGGGCGATCGACATATCCGAGGCCAAGACCAGATTTCTCGCCAGCATGTCCCATGAGATCAGGACACCCATCAATGCCATACTGGGTATGAATGAGATGATCCTGAGAGAGAATACGGATAAGGTGATCGGAGAATACTCGAGGAGTATCAGGATATCCGGGAAAATGCTTCTCATGCTGGTAAATGATGTGCTTGATTTCTCCAAGATCGAAGCAGGGAAGCTGGAGATCATCGAAACACGCTTCCTGATGTCGGATCTGCTGTATGACGTGATCTCTCTCGTACAGGAGAGAGCGGATGAAAAGCAGCTGGAGCTTCGGACGGAGCTTATGGATGAAATTCCAAATGAGCTGATCAGTGATGAGTTCCGGATCAGGCAGGTCCTGATCAATCTCCTGAGTAATGCGGTAAAATATACGGATCGGGGAACGGTCACCCTAAAGGTGGGCGGAAGCTATACGGAGGAGAAGGGATACCAGCTGCGGTTCCGCGTGATCGATACCGGAAAGGGAATCCCTGGGGAAGAGCAGAAGCATTTGTTCGAAGCCTTTTCGAGAGCGGATCTACGCTCCAATATCAATGTGGAGGGGACCGGTCTGGGACTGGCCATCGTAAAGAGCATCGTCGATTCCATGCATGGGACCGTCGGGGTGGAAAGTGAGTATGGGACAGGCTCCGAGTTTTGGGTGGAGCTGCCGGTGAGATATGAGAGCAGAGAACCGCTGAAGGATGATTTCATGGAGAACAGGTTCGAGTACGATCCGTCCTCCGAGACCAGTGAATTCACGGCTCCCGATGCAAAGGTTCTGGCAGTGGATGATAATAAGTCCAATCTCACCATCGTTAAGCTGTTCCTGAAGAGGACCGGGATCGAACCGGATCTTTGCAGCTCGGGAAGCCGCGCCATCGAGCTCTGCAGGGAGACGAAATACGATCTGATCCTGCTGGATCATATGATGCCGGAGCCGGACGGCATGGAGACACTGCGCAGGATCAGAACCGATGCGGATTCTCTGAACCGGGATACCAAGGTGGTGGTCCTTACCGCAAATGCAGTGGCCGGAAGCCGCAGGATGTATATGGAAGCAGGCTTTGATGATTATCTTACGAAGCCTCTGGATGCAAAGCTTCTGGAACAGACCGTACAGGAGATGCTCCCGAAGGAGAAGATCCTTGCAGGTACCGAACCGATGGAATTCCTGCCGGGAGCGCCTTCCACAGAAATGTCATCCACCATGCAGCGGCTCACATCCATCGAAGGACTGGATTATACTACGGCACTTATGTACTGCGGAAATGATGAAACGCTGATGGAAGAGATCATATCCGAGGTAGCCGGAGAGTGTCAGGAACGCGCGGAGAGAATGAGAAAGAGTCTTGAAGCGAAGGATCTGAAAGCCTACAATATAGATGCGCATACCATCAAGAGCACCATGGCTACTCTGGGACTGAAGGCATTCAGTGAGAGAGCGAAGAAGCATGAATTCGCGGCCAGAGACAATGATGCCGAATTTGTATACGGGGATGCGGAAGATTTTATCAACGAGTATATCAGGCTGTGTAAAAAACTGGAAGGTGACAGGTGAAATGAAGATAGGAATATTTGATTCGGGAATCGGAGGTCTGTCTGTACTGCATGAGGCATACCACCGGATCAAAGGCCAGGAATTTATATTTTATGCGGATACCGACCATGTTCCCTATGGAACGAAGGAGCCGGAGGTGATCCTGGAGTATGTCAGGGGATGTGCTGCATTTCTGATGAAGCAGGGAGTGGATGCCATCGTCATCGCATGCAATACGGCAACCAGCGTGGCGGTCCGTCAGCTCCGGCAGGAGCTGGAGATCCCGATCATCGGAATGGAACCGGCGGTGAAGCCGGCAGTGGAGCATACCGATGATAAGCGGGTGCTGGTCATGGCAACTCCGGTTACCCTGCGGGAAGCCAAGCTGAAGACGCTGATCGAGCGGGTGGATGAGCACCATCGCGTGGACCTTCTGGCCATGCCGGAGCTGGTTCGTTTTGCGGAGTCGGAGCAGTTTGGTTCTGCAGAGCTGAAAGCCTATCTGGAGACACAGTTTTCGAAGGTTCATCCGGAGGAATACTCTGCATTGGTGATGGGATGCACGCATTTTAACTACTTTAAGGATCTGTATCGGGAATTTTTCCCGGCGGATACCATTTTTATTGACGGGAATCTGGGAACCATACGATATCTTATGAAGCAGCTGGGACTGCCCCGGGAGGAAGGAGAAGAGGAAGAAGAGATCCGCTTCACGGCAACGGATCAGCTGCTGGAGCATACCACATATTTTATGTCCGGACGTCCGGTACAGGCGGAGGAGGAGCTTCAGCACCTGCTGAGGCTGCATAACCGTCTGGAGGAAATGCGGAAATTCTGACTGAACATGAAAAGATCGGGTCCCAAGAGGGGGAAGGACCCGATCTTATATATTTTGCACTGAAAAGAGAGGAGGGCAGTGCAAAAGAGGGTTACTGATTGAAGGATAAGCCCTGAAGCTGAAATGAAACTGAAAAAAGTGTAGTATATTTCAGAAAAATATGAGAAAATAGAACCAGTTGAGTGCAGTCGCCGGTGTGACTGCAGAATGGAGGAAGACATGGCCAGCTGTGATACCTGTGCATTTCTGGTATACGATGATGACTACGAGGACTATATATGCGACATTAATATGGATGAGGATGACTACAGCCGCCTTTTGGAAAACAGGCACAAGGAGTGCCCGTTCTACCGGGACGGTGATGATTATAAGGTGGTAAGACATCAGATGTGAGGAAGGATCTATGGAGAAATGGATGATCGGACCGGAGAGCTATACATCCCGGTTTTTTCTCGGGTCGGGAAAGACCGCCCATTATACAAAGGAGCTGATCGATTCGGCGATCTACCGGGCAGGGACGGAAATGATCTCCGTGGCGGTGAAGACGCTGGATACGGAGGCCAGTCCGCTGGATATGATCCCGGAGGGGATCCGGATCCTGCCGAATACTTTAGGTGCGCATTCGGTGGAGGATGCCATCAATATGGCGCATAAAGCCAGGGACAGGGGACTGGGAAACCGGATCAAGATCGAGATCATGACGGACAGCCGGTATTTTCTGCCGGATCCCCATGCTACGGTGGAAGCCACCCGTCGGCTGGCAGAGGAAGGATTTCTGGTCTTTCCCTATTTCTATCCGGAGCTCAGGGTTACCAAACAGCTGGTGGAAGCGGGGGCTGCCGCACTGATGCCGCTGGCTTCTCCCAGTGGTTCCAATAAGGGACTTCAGACCAGAGATTTCATCGAGGAAATGCTCAAGGTGGTGGACCTGCCGGTGATCGTGGATGCCGGAATCGGATGTCCCTCACAGGCCTGCGAGGCCATGGAGCTGGGATGCGCCGGTGTTATGGCTAATACGGCACTGGCAACGGCTGATGATCTGGGACTCATGGCGGAAGCATTCCGGATGGCCATAGATGCCGGACGGTCCGGGTATCTAAGCCACAAATATGCGCGCAGACAGAACAGTGTATTTATATCGGATTGAAAGCGAAATCGCTTCAAAGGGTAGGGGAGTACCGGGAGAAGTACATTTCGAGGAGGAAGAAAATGATCAAGAAGATTGGCAGGAATGATCCCTGTTGGTGTGGAAGCGGACGTAAGTATAAGCAGTGTCATGAGGAGTTCGATCACAAGATCGAGAACTACCGGAAGCAGGGACATCTGGTGCCGGAGCACAGGCTGATCAAATCACCGGAGCAGATTGAGAAGATCCGGGAAAGTGCAAAGGTAAATGTGGAGGTGCTGGATACGGTTGCGGAGAAGATCGCCATCGGAATGAGCACGGAGGACATCGACCGGATCGTATATGAGGTTACCACGAAGCATGGCGCGATTCCGGCGCCGCTGAATTATGAAGGGTTTCCGAAGAGCGTCTGCACATCGGTCAATGATGCGGTCTGCCATGGGATTCCCTCGCCGGATGAGATCCTGCAGGACGGAGATATCATCAACGTGGACTGCTCCACGATCCTGAACGGATATTTCTCGGATTCATCCCGGATGTTTCTGCTGGGAAATGTGTCGGAGGAGAACCGAAAGCTGGTGGAAGTGGTTCGGGAAAGTGTCTATAAGGGACTGGAAGAAGTGAAGCCCTGGGGATTCCTGGGGGATATGGGACAGGCAGTGCATGATCATATCCGGGCAAACGGATACTCTGTGGTCCGTGAGATCGGGGGACACGGCGTGGGCCTTGAGTTCCATGAGGATCCCTGGGTGGGATATACCACCAAGCGGGGCACGGACATGCTTCTGGTTCCTGGAATGATGTTTACCATCGAGCCCATGGTCAATATGGGAAAACCGGAGATTTTTGTTGATGAGGAAAATGACTGGACGGTCTATACAGAGGATGGCTCCATGTCGGCACAGTGGGAGATCCAGGTGCTTGTAACGGAGGACGGACATGAGGTGATCTCCTGGTAGCTCCCGGCCGTATCGCACAAAGAAACCGGTTCGTTTCGGAACCGGTTTCTTTGTACTATATTCGTAAATGCGTGCTCTGTTATGTGGCACGAAGGATCTCTGTAACAGAAGGCTGATCGGACAGGTGATAGAAACGGAATACGGCATTGACCTCTTCCACGATCTCGCCGTCCAGCTCGCCGTTCACCACCATTTCCTGCATGATCTCTATGGTCTTCTGATGGGTGAAGCCCTTTTTGTAGGGGCGTTCCTCAGTCAGAGCCTGATAGATATCCACGCAGGTCATGAGCCGGTCCTCCAGAGTCAGAGACTTGGCGGAAAGACCGAAGGGATATCCCTGACCGTTCATCTTCTCATGGTGATGGGAAGCCCAGTCGGTGATGTCCCGCATCCCCTTCAGATTCTTCAGGATCTCATGGGTATAGAAGGCGTGGTTCTTCATGACCAGATACTCTTCATCCGTCAGCTTCGCAGGCTTCTTCAAAATGGAGTTCTGGATCATCAGCTTCCCGATATCATGAAGCGCACCGGACAGATAATAGCGGATGGTCTTCTCCTGGGGGAAGTTGTAATGGATCGCCATGATCTCGGCCTTGGTGGCAACACCCAGAGAATGCTTGCATGTATAGTGGGATTTGAAATCGATGATCCGGGCAAGAAGTGTTGCCAGGTTATGGACCTCCTGGGGTGTATACTCGTCCTCATGATGCTTGATGGAGGAACGGAGGAATCCGTCCAGGTTATCAAAACCGAAGACCTTCAGATGCTTCTTCTTGAAGGTGGTGCAGAATGCATTGGATACCTCAAGAGAGAAGAGGGTTCCGGTATTCTTACGGACATATTCCAGAATGGCTTCGTAATTCTCGGCACTCTGGTCCAGGAGATTGAAATGTGTGTCGATCATATCTCCGAGATGAATGATCTGAGCCTTGATCGGCGTACGCTGGCTGGTCCGGTGGAACGGGCCGGAGCCATCCGCATTTTCATGATGCAGAAGGATCACATCCCGGTTGTTGGTACGGAACGGCAGGAGCTTGGTATTGATCTCACCGATGGTGCAGTGACGGATCATGAAATCCGTCTGGCTGTATGCACGGCCGCCGTTATATTTTTTATATTCGATTTCTTCCTGGTTGAATTCGGTAAGAGCATTATCATGTAAAATGGAATAAGCTGCAATATCGATCAGCTCATTATCGGATAAACCCACGGCTTTTCCGACGATGATCGAAAGTGCAGCAATACGCTTTGAATGACCGGGTGTCACACCGAGGAACTCATACTCGGCAGCATCCAGACCCAGAGAAGCGGCATATAATACTTCATTAAGATTGATTTTCATGAATATGCCTTTATATAATCAAATCCATCTGTTTATTATTTGTTCAAATTTATGATAACGCAGATTTGATAAACTGTAAAGAGAGATTTTGTGTATGGAGAAAGAAATCAACCCAAAACAGCATACATATATCTGCATCGATCTGAAGTCGTTTTATGCCTCTGTGGAGTGCGTGGAACGTGGTCTGGACCCGCTGGGGACCAACCTGGTGGTGGCGGATCCGACGCGGACGGAGAAAACCATCTGTCTGGCAGTGACCCCCTCGCTGAAGGCCTTCGGGATCCCGGGGAGGGCCAGACTGTTTGAGGTTGTGGAGAAGGTTCGGGAGGTAAATGACCGGAGAAGGAAGGCTCTGAAGGGAGAGGACTTCACCGGGAAGAGCTCCGATGCGGCAAAGCTGGAGCAGGATGGTCGGCTGGAGCTGGATTACATCGTGGCGCCCCCGCAGATGCGGCACTATATGGAGGTCAGCGGAAAGATATACAGCATTTATCTTCAATATGTGGCTCCGGAGGATATATTTCCGTACTCCGTGGATGAGGTTTTCATTGATGTGACCGCCTACCTGGGGACCTACAGGATGACGGGCCATGAACTGGCCATCCGAATGATCCGGGATGTGCTGGCACAGACGGGGATTACGGCTACGGCAGGGATCGGAACGAATCCCTATCTGGCGAAGATCGCCATGGACATCGTGGCGAAGCATATGCCTGCGGATCGGGACGGAGTCCGGATCGCCGAGCTGGATGAGATGAGCTACCGCAGGTTTCTGTGGACCCACCGACCCCTCACGGATTTCTGGCGGATCGGGAAGGCAACCGCCAGGAAGCTGGCGGACCGGGGCCTGTATACCATGGGAGATGTGGCCAGATGTTCTCTGGAAAATGAGGATCTGCTGTATCACATGTTTGGCGTCAATGCGGAGCTTCTGATCGATCACGCATGGGGATATGAGCCCGCCACGATCCCGGAGATCAAGAACTATAAGCCGAAGGAGAATTCCGTCTCCACGGGGCAGGTGCTGAAGGAGCCCTATCCCGCGGACAAGGCGAGACTGATCGTCCACGAAATGACGGATCTTCTGGTGCTGGACCTGGTGGAGAAGGGGCTTGTCACGGATCAGATGGTACTGACCCTGTGCTATGATAAGGAGAACCTGGCGGATGAGACGGCGGTAAGCGAGTATTCCGGAGAAGTGACGAAGGATTATTACGGGCGCCTGGTGCCGAAGCATTCCCACGGTTCTGTGAATCTTCCGGAATATGAATCCTCCGGCCGGGACATTATC
>CADBOW010000149.1 GCA_902796375.1 uncultured Lachnospiraceae bacterium
GTGGGCGGCCCCATTGCTCTGGTGGAAGAGGGAGATATGATCGAGATCGACATCAACAATTACTCCATTACTCTGAAAGTAAGTGATGAGGAACTGGCAAAGCGTAAAGCGGCATGGACACCCCGCGAGCCGAAGGTAACCACAGGCTACCTTGCCCGCTATGCATCCATGGTAACCAGCGGAAACCGAGGCGCGATCCTTGAGATTCCCCGGTAAGAATAAAGATGTCGACGGGGTAAAGATGATTTCTGTAAGTCATTTTTTTGCTGTGTGATCTTTCACGGAATGACACGATATTCCTTATCCTGAAGATATTGAAAGTAAACCGGGATTTCATGAAAATCGTGCTTGCCACAAAAAATGATTAGTGCTATATTATAAACATTTTAGAAGAATACATAAGAATATGAACGATACAAGAAGTAAGGAGGCCCTATGAAACAGTTAACAGGTTCAGAAATCGTGATCGAATGTCTGAAGGAGCAGGGCGTAGACACCGTATTCGGTTATCCGGGAGGAACGATCCTCAATGTCTACGACGCACTCTACCAGCATTCCGACGAGATCCACCATGTCCTGACCAGTCACGAGCAGGGCGCGGCCCATGCGGCTGACGGCTATGCAAGAGCCACCGGCAAGGTAGGCGTATGTATGGCAACCAGCGGCCCCGGCGCGACCAACCTCGTAACCGGTATTGCTACCGCATATATGGATTCTGTTCCCCTCGTTGCCATTACAGCGAATGTGGGTGTGGCTATGTTGGGTAAGGACAGTTTTCAGGAGATCGACATCGCAGGAGTTGTAATGCCGATCACCAAGCACAGCTTCATCGTAAAGGATGTGCATCAGCTGGCAGACACCATCCGCAGAGCATTCACCATTGCAAAGACCGGACGCCCCGGCCCTGTTCTGGTGGATATTACCAAGGATGTGACCGCGGCTAAGGCAGATTATACACCGAAGAAGCCGGCAGCGATAAAGAGGATCACAAATACCATCAAAGCAGAAGATATCGAAACAGCAGTTAAAATGATCCGCGAATCCAGTCGTCCCTTTGTACTGGTGGGCGGCGGTGCTACGATCTCCGGTGCTTCTGCAGAACTGAAGGAGTTTGTGGAGAAGATCGATGCTCCTGTATGCGATACGCTGATGGGCAAGGGTGCATTTGACGGAAACAGCCCGCGGTATACCGGTATGATCGGTATGCACGGAACCAAGGCCTCCAACTTTGGTGTAAATAAGGCAGATCTTCTGATCGTTATCGGCGCACGGTTCTCCGACCGTGTGATCGGAAATGCAGCAAAGTTCGCGAACGGCGCAAAGATCCTGCACATCGATATCGATGCTGCTGAGATCAATAAGAACATTGTGGTTGATGCTTCCGTGATCGGAGATGCAAAAGAGATCCTGAAGAAGCTTAATGCTGAACTTACGGCAACGAAGAATACGGCATGGATGAAGGAGATCAAAGCTCTGATCAAGGATTATCCGCTGGAATATGATATGGAGCACCTGACCGGTCCGGCCATCATCAGTCATATTTATAAGGCAACCAAGGGCGGTGCGATCATTACTACGGATGTAGGTCAGCATCAGATGTGGGCAGCACAGTATTATAAGTACGCAAAGCCCCGTCAGTTCCTTTCCTCCGGCGGCCTCGGCACCATGGGCTTCGGTCTGGGCGCGGCGATCGGTGCAAAGGAAGGACAGCCGGAGAAGACGGTCATCAACATCGCCGGTGACGGCTGCTTCCGTATGAATATGCAGGAACTGGCAACCGCATCCCGTGAGGATATCCCGGTGATCGAGATCATCATCAACAACCATGTTCTCGGTATGGTGCGCCAGTGGCAGACACTGTTCTACGGCAAGCGTTATTCCAATACCATGCTGAATGACAAGGTTAGCTTCCAGAAGGTTTCCGAAGGACTGGGGGCAACGGCTTACACCGTAACCACACTTGCTGAGTTTGACAAGGCTCTGGCTAAGGCACTGAAGGGTAAGGGACCTCAGGTCATTGACTGTCAGATCGGTATGGATGACAAGGTATGGCCGATGGTAGCCCCGGGAGCTGCGATCGAAACCTGCTTCGCAAGCGAGGCTGAACTTAAGAAATAATACGGTGTAAAACCATTACGAAATAGTTATCGTTTTGAAAAATAAAATGGAGGATATATAAAAATGGCACGTGTTTACAATTTTTCCGCAGGACCTTCCGTACTTCCGGAGGTTGTTCTGAAGCAGGCAGCAGAAGAGATGA
>CADBOW010000150.1 GCA_902796375.1 uncultured Lachnospiraceae bacterium
CCTGTGCATTGACGCGGATGAAGTTCAGGTCGTACTGACCCTTGGGTCCAAATACCGCTTCCACCTCGTCACCCTCGTCCTTCCGTAGGAGTCCGTGATCTACGAATACACATGTCAGTTGCTTTCCTACTGCCTTGGAAAGAAGCACTGCTGCCACGGAAGAATCCACGCCGCCGGACAGTGCACAGAGCACCCGGCCGCTGCCGATCTTCTCCCGCAGCTCCCGAACCGTAGTATCCACAAAGGAATCCATCTTCCAGCTTCCACTGCAGCCACAGACTCTGATCACAAAATTCTGAAGAAGCTCCTGTCCGAACTGTGTATGCATAACCTCCGGATGGAACTGTGTGGCATAAAGCTTACGCCCTGGATCCTCCATGGCTGCCACGGGGCAATGCTCCGTTTTCGCTGTGATACGGAAGCCCTCCGGCACCTCTGCGATATAATCCGTATGGCTCATCCAGGTTGTGAATTCGGAAGGGATCCCGTCGAAAAGCACGGACTTCTCTCCATTCTCCGGAGCCACGGTCATGGTTTTTGTATGTCCGTATTCGCTCACCGGCGCTGTGGCAACCCGTCCCTTCAGCTTATAGGCCATCAGCTGGGAACCGTAACAGATTCCCAGGATGGGGATCCCCAGGTTGAAGATTTCCTCCGAATAGCTGGGAGAGTCCTCCAGATAGACGCTGTTGGGTCCGCCTGTGAAAATGATCCCCTTCGGATTCAGCTCCCTGATCTGCTCCAAAGTCATCGTATACGGATGTACCTCCGCATATACATTACACTCCCGCACACGTCTGGCGATCAGCTGGTTATACTGTCCTCCGAAATCAAGAACAATGATCAATTCCTGGTTCATATCCTGTTACCATATCCTTTCCTGGCCTATACCCGCTTACTCTTCCGTCGATTCCGTAGTCTTCGGTGTTTCGGTGGTCTTTGTCTCTTCGGTGGTCTTCGGTTCTTCGGTGGTCTTTGTCTCTTCCGTAGTCTTCTGCGAGCTGCTTTCCGTTGTTTCCGTCGTAAGATTCTCAGACCCCGGCAGAGGGTCTCCTCCCAGAGCCTTGATCGCTGCAGCAAGCTGAGGATCCTCATTATGCGGCATTTTACTCAGCGTCCGTTTTTGCTCCTTGGTAAGCTCCACCTCCACATCCGGCTCAATGCCGGTTTCATGAATATTGCTGCCTGCAGGGAGAAAATATTTCGCGATGGTCATTTTGACCGCCGATCCGTCCGACAGCGGGAAGGTCTGCTGAACAATCCCCTTTCCATAGGACTTCTCTCCCACCAGTTTCACCTTGCCGTAATCCCTGAGACATCCGATCACGATCTCCGACGAACTTGCACTGTTACCATTCATCAGGATCGCCATGGGAAGATCCACACTGTGTCCGTCCTTTGTATAACTCTTATCCAGGATATTACTGTTTTTATCCCTGAGCTCCAGGAGAAGTCCCGGTTTATTCGGATCTCCGCCACTGGGCACTGTATCATCCTCCACCAGATAATCCACCATATTGATCGCGGAGTTCGTGATGCCACCCGGGTTATTTCGCAGATCAAAGATCAGGCCTTTGGCCCCCTGAGCCATCAGAGAATCAACAGCCTCCTTAAACTGCTCATCCGTGGTCATGATGAATTCGCTGACCTTGATATATCCGAATCCATTCTCCAGCATCTCAGACCTTACGGTAACCTCCTGAATCTTCCGTCTGGGGACATCAAATTCCAGGAAGTCATCCTCTCCCTCCCGGTACATTTTCAGGTGTGCCGTGATGTTTGCCTGGCCTCGGATCATCTTCACCACATCCTCCAGTTCCATATCCGTAGTGAGCTCAACCCCGTCGATTTCCACAAAAACATCGTCCGGGAGAAGCCCTACTTCTTCCGCAGGACTGCCCGGAATCGGTTCTACCACATACACAGATCCATTGTCCATATTTTTCGAAACGGTGGCTCCGATACCTACGTATTCACCCTCGTCCTCCTCCGTGATCTTGGCGAATTCTTCCGGAGAATAGTAAGTCGCGAATTTATCACCCAGACCATAGATCAGGCCCTTATAAAAATAATCCTCCCGTTTCTGCTGATCCGGCTCATAATAAAAATGCTTATTGATCAGATTCTCGATGGTCAGTGTTTTACTCCTGGTTTGAACCGAATTGGGATCAAACCCGGAAGAAGCAGTCGTACTCTCCTGCTCTTCTGTTCCGCAGCCGCCTGTGGCAATGGCGATCATCACAGCCATAGAAAATACCATGCATCGTTCCCGAAGTCTCATATCATTCTGTCCTTTCTCATCACAGCCTTATGAAATCTGACGAGCGGCTGCATACGCAACCGCCCGAAATTATCATATTCTTTCAGTCTGATCATATACCCAGATATGGTCTGGGATTTACGTACTTTCCGTTAACACGGACACTGAAATGCAGGTGCGGCCCTCCGGTAACCCCGGTCATTCCCACATGACCGACTACCTGCCCGGATGTAACCGACTGTCCGTTTACAACAGCATAATCATTCAAATGATGATAAATGATGGTGATCCCGCTGCCCACATCGATCATGACCGTCTTCCCACCGGTTCCGTAGTAACCGACATAGATCACAACCCCATCTGCGGCTGCGACTACCGGATCATACATGCTTGCAGAAATATCAATTCCCTGATGATAGGTGGAAGCCCCCGGGATACCGATATCTCCACGATATCCGTAATCAGAGGTGATCCTGGTACTGGAGGGCTGAGGCCAGAGGAAAACGCCTCCGGGGTATTGGATTGGCGTATAATTCACCGCTTCCCGTGCGCTCCGCTCGATCTCGGCAATCTGATTGGCCTGCATCTGCTCCTGTACCTGAAGCTTGGTCAGCTCTGCCTGCTGCTCGTCAATCTCCGACTGGAATGCCGTGATCTGATTCTCCTTCTCATCCGAAAGCAGAACGATGGCATCCTGTCGGTCCTGATATACTTCCTGCAGGATCCCGTAATCCTCCGTCATGGTCTCCAGCATCTTCAGCCGGTTCGCCACCTGCTGGCGTGCGTCCAGATAGTCCTTCAGCAGAACCTCGTCATATTTGCTGACCTGTTCCACATATTCCGTTTTATTCAGGACATCGGAGAAATTCACTGCCTGAAGCAATGCATCCAGATAGGAGAAATTTCCATTTTCATAGGAATTCTGAATATGAGCCTTCAGCTTGTTGTACTGAGCCTGTACATCCTGTTCTGCATACTCCAGCTCATACTTCAGCTGCGCAATGGTAGCATCGATCTTTTCCTTCTGCTCCCTCATCTCATCGATCTGGTCCTGGATGCGGATGATCTCATTATCCATCTCCTGCAGATTCTCGATAAATGCATTCTGCTTCCTCTTCATGGCATTCAGAAGCTTCTGTGCCTGCTGCTTCTCCTGAACGCTCTGGGTATACTGTGCGCGAAGAGCCGCGATCTGCGCAGCTGAATAATAGGGTGTCGAAATCGTAGCCGTCTCAGTGGAACCATCCTCCGTTCCTGTCCCGGTGGGATCCTCCGTGCCGGTTTCAGACCCCTGCTCCGTCTTCTTTTTCTTTCCCTTTTCCGTCTTGGCTTCCGTGGAATCCTTCGGATTTTTTGAAGTTTTCTTCTCTGTGGCTTCTTCTGTCGTTCCTTCTTTGGTGGTCTTGAATTCCGGAACCGTGCTTTCCTCAGTGGATTCTGTCTTTGCTTCCGTTCCGGCCTCCGTCTTCACCTCTGACTTCTTCTCTGACTTCTTCTCAGTCTTTTTATCTGCCTTCTTTTCCGTCTTTACCGTCGACTGGGCCTCAGTCCCGGTATCCTTCTTCTTGGGCTTGGCCGCATAGACAGCTGACCCGGCAAATCCTAACAACAGAAGATAAACCGCAAGAATGCGTATTCGTTTTTTCAATCGAACCGCCTCCTTCGTATCCTTATACTCTCAAATGCTTCCTTGTGGTCATCCAGCTTCCGATGAAACCGATACCGATACCGATCAGAAGCGATACCGGTGCCAGTACCTTAAACAGCTCCGTCTCCGGTACAAATTCAAAAATGGACTTGAGCACGGAGAATCTGCCGACTACATAATCGATGACAGCCTGATACATATAATACAGGATCACCACCGGAATGGCCGATCCGATCAGACCGATCACCACACCTTCCACAATGAACGGCGCACGGACGAAGGCATTCGTCGCACCGATCAGCTTCATGATCTTGATCTCTTCCTTTCTGACCGTGATACCGATGGTGATGGTATTACTGATCAGGAATATGGATACCAGGAACAGGATCACGATGATAAATACGGATGCATAACCTACGAACTTGTTGATCGCAGCCACATTATTTGCCGTATATTCCGAACTCTTAACCTTACGGACGCCCTTGATGGACTGTACGAACTGTACAAAATCCGCCTGATAGGTGACATCCTTCAACGATATGGTAAAGGATGCGGAATTGGCCAGCGGGTTATCCGCACCGAAGGTCTCACGTGCCGCTTCCGGGTCATCATAATTTGCCTCGGAGAACTGCTTCCACGCATCCTCAGCGGAAATGAATTCCATGGTCGCAACTTCATCTCTGGTCCGGATCTGTTCACGGATCATATCGATCTGATCGTCCGAGATCCCTTCCTCAAAGAATACGGAGATTGAAATATTTCCTTCAATGTTCTTGATGGCAGTCCTGAAATTCACGATAACCGCATAAAGCAGACCAAACAGGAACAGACATGCCACGATGGTACCGATGGATGCCAGTGAAAACAGGAGATTTCTGCGGATATTCTTCAGTCCCTGGCGGAAACTATATCCGATCGAACTAATCCTCATCGATATAGCCTCCCTTCTCCACGTCGCTGACGATCACACCCTTCTTCAGAGTGATCACCCGCTTCTTCATGGCATTTACAATTTCCTTATTATGGGTTACCACCACAACCGTGGTTCCCTTTGCGTTGATATCCTCAAGGAGATTCATAACCTCCCAGGTATTCTTGGAGTCAAGGTTACCGGTGGGCTCGTCCGCCAGAATGATATCCGGCTTGTTGACCAGCGCACGGGCAAGCGCAACTCTCTGCTGCTCACCACCGGACAGCTGTCTGGGGTAGGATTTATACTTGTCTGCCAGACCCACCATGGTCAGCATTGCCGGAACCTGTCGGCGGATATATCTGGCCGGTGTTTCGATAACACGCTGGGCAAATGCCACATTTTCATACACCGTACGATCCTTGATCAGACGGAAATTCTGGAATACAAATCCCAGCTTGCGGCGAACCTTCGGGATCTGGCGGCGCTTCAGTCTGGTATAATCAAAGCCTGCCACCTGGATCTTGCCCTTGGTGGGAACCAGCTCACGGAGCATAAGCTCGAGCATGGTTGTCTTACCTGATCCGGAGCTTCCTACGATAAAGACGAATTCGCCCTTGTCGATATGCAGGCTCACATCCTGCAATGCCAGAGTTCCGGTCGGGTACTTCATAGTTACATTTTCCATTGTAATCATAATGGTATCCTTCCGCTTATTTCATATGGAGTAATATGCTAGAATTCCAGCG
>CADBOW010000151.1 GCA_902796375.1 uncultured Lachnospiraceae bacterium
TTAATATATCACTTGTTGCGAGCCTGTTTAGGCAAATTTACGTTGTGAAGGAGGTGCCGGAACCATGGCTAAGTGTTTTTATTGTGACAAGTCTGCTCACTTCGGAAATAATGTGAGCCACTCTCATAGAAGATCAAATCATATCTGGAAGCCCAATATCAAGCGCGTACGTGCGATTGTTAATGGTACTCCTCAGAGAATCTATGTATGCACATCCTGCCTTAGATCTGATAAGGTACAGAGAGCTCAGTAATTCTTTCAGGAATTTCCGATAAAAAAAGTGTGTCATCACAAAACCGATGACACACTTTTTTTGTGCAACACACCCGGCAGACGCGGGCACTGCACGCCGGTGGACGCTGCAGCACGGTGTGCTGCGTTAAGCGTCGAATCGACCAAGCCTGCAGGCGCGACCTCAGCAGCGCGAGGAGGATCAGAACTCCTCATCCTCCAGCGCCTCAACCGCTTCTTCCACGGCTTCCGCATCCTTATTCTTCTTTCCCAGCAGTTCCTGAACCTTTGCAGTCACACCCGGAACCATATCCAGTACCTTCGCAAGGGTGCTTTCCTCTGCGATGGGCATCAGACGTACCGATCCGTTCTGGATCACGATCACTGCTGAAGGAGAAAGCTTACCGCCCATTCCACCACCGGCATGGTTCGAACCCTTTGCATTTCCCATGGCTCCGGCTCCGACACTGAAATTCACATCCACCAGCGGGATCAGCGTTGTATCTCCGGCCTGGATCGGTTCGCCTACAACCGTCTTTGATGTCAGAAATGCATCCATTCCCTTAAACAGGGTTCCCACCGTCTGATTAAAATCATTCTTTGTTACCTGATTTGCCATTGCTTCTTCCTCCTATATCTTCTTCAACAGTTTGATCGTTCTTCTTGTATCTTTCTTTAAGTAAAACAGCAGTGCGGGGATCGCCAGTGATCCCAGCCGGATCCTGCCTTTTACAAATCCTTCTGCTTCAAACACCTTATAATAAAAGTCCGGCGTAAGCACCAGCCACTTCCCGTAAAGCGGATAGTATCTCGCGATCCGCGCCAGGATCATGCCCGTATCGGCTGCGGAACTGAGGCCGAAATGAATCTGTACCAGCCCCTTTTTGGGCATCAGATGCTTCAGGATCTTCTTCAGCAGCTTTTTGCCCCGTTCAAATGTCCGCTGTGTTGCCGGCCGTTCCCAGAACTGAACCAGATGACTGAGCTTACGATCCACGGATTCCCGCTTCTTCTCCATGGCCTCCCGCTTCTTCTCCATCTTATCGATGAACTCTTCTCCTGGATTCTTCTTCTCTTCCTGCGTTTCGACGGTCCCGGCAGGCTTCGCTGCCTCCTCCGGTTTATCGGTGGTCCCGGCAGGCTTCGCCGTCTCCTCCGTTTTCCCGGCGGTTCCGGCAGGCTTTTCCGCCTCCTCCGTAAGCTTCGGGGGAGCTTCCGCATCCTTCGGCTTCTGCTCCGGCGGCTTTTTCGGAGTTCTGTCCGATTCTTCCTCCGGTGGCAGCTCCGCCTCCAGCTGTTCGATCTCCTCCGGCTCCAGCTCCTCGATATCTATGGCGTCCTTCGATGAATGCTCCGAAGGCTTCTTTCCGATCTCCCTTCGCATCCGGTAGACCGTGATAAATCCGATCTTCGCTTTTCCCTCAAACCCGGTCTCCAGATCAAAGTGTCCGATAAACCGGAAGAACAGCCACCGGATCCTGCCGGAAGCCTCCTTCGCCTGTTCCGTATACTGTCCTTCCATCCGGTATCGGACCGGAACGAAAAGCACCAGCAGCAGAAGCAGGATCAGAAGTCCCAGGATACAGAGGATTATGATCCCCAGGATCTTCAGAATTGTGAGAACTACGGCCATACCAACACCCCTTCCTGATTCAGATGATCCTCCAGAATGTTCATGACCAGCTCCTTCGCGCCGTCCTTGCTCATGGATATTCCCAATACAACAATATCGTTCTCCCGGGTCTTATAATATGGCTGCTTCAGTTCATTATACTCATAGATCTCCAGGATCCCATGCGAAAAAAGAGGAAGCGTCACCAGATAGAAGGGCATGGATTTCCCTCCTTTTGCAACAATGTCCATTTTCTTCCGGAACACTTTATCCTTTTCGATATCCGTATAAATGTTGTCCGCCAGTTTCATACTACTTCACCAATCGGGGTTTCATTACCTACTGATCCAATATCATATCATGAATGAGGTGACTGACTGCCGTCAGTTCACTGTCATCCCTGCAGTTCTCCAATGCATACAGGAAATACGCCCTGACCTCTTCCCGGGAATTGAAGAACACGGGTACCATGGACAGCACCTTCGCCATCCGGCTCCGCTTCTCTTCTCTGGATAATCCGGAAAATGCCGCATCAAATCCGTCGAACAGATCCTTCTTCAGCTGCTCCAGATCCGATTCCTCCGCCTTCTGCTCCGTCCCCTCCGCTTCCGAAGGATCAAGATCCATAAACAGGCTGGTGGATGTCAGGAGATCTGCAGTCCGGAGAGCCTTTACAGCCTCCGGCTCCAAAACCGGAGCGTAGGTTTCCAGGCTGCCTTCCAGCGTAAGCAGTGTTTCATAAGCCGCTTCCTGTGCTCCCTCCAGAGACAGGAACAGACTGTCAAACTGTCCGCCGGACAGATCCGGCGCATCGAGGGAAACCAGCTCCTCCAGGATCTTCTTCGCCGTTTCGGCCCTGTCATCCGAATAAGCCGGATCCGCCCAGGCCGAAGTGATCTGAACCACCAGAATATCATTTACGATCTCCTGCAGCAGAAGGTCCCTGGTTGCATATCCTTCCATTTCCACGGTAACCTCATCCAGCTCCTTCTTCAGCCGGTCAA
>CADBOW010000152.1 GCA_902796375.1 uncultured Lachnospiraceae bacterium
AAAATCATGAAAGCATGATTTTTATTGCTGTAAATGTGCCATAGAGAGTAAAGAATAACAATATGGATCCGGCTTTTTGTGATTCATAGAGTCGGAGGACAGCAAGGAGGATGTAATGATTTTATATGACGGAAGGCCGGAGAATACAGAGGGGAGACTTCACAGAGAAATTTTCATGGGCTGTTGCCCTGGAAGATCCGGAAATACTCTCATGGGTATTTGCCCACCACAGGCCTTGAGCCTCACCCAAACAACTTTCCGTTATATGCATCATTCAGGTCTATAATTTCATCGATCGCGCCGCTGTAATCTGTCATAAAATATTTTGCCCTGATCCCTTCTATTGGCTGGTCATCCATCTGCACGTTTGCAGGTTCTTCTGATATTTTCACAATCCGGGTATTCTTTATATTCACATATGGTTCCGGCATGATCCCGGCGCTCTCTTCCGCCTGTGCCTGCCATGTATCTTTTATCAATTCCAGAGCCTTACAGATACTCTCATCATAAAGAGCAGCGGAATCCGCGTTCGCGTCTGATGCATGTATCTGACTGGTAATCATGATCGCGATCAAAACCGTGATAATATACTTTTTCATAAACGTCCTCACCTTCTGTATAATCTTCATTATCCAGTACTTTTTCATCATACCATATCACTCTGAAAATGAAAATCAGAAGTATGCTTCGCACAGTACGTGTTGCGGCAGCGTATATTTTGTCTTGATGACACCGGGAATGGTCAGTATAATAAAGACAAAGATCCCGGCTGGTCTGCCGGGATGTACGTCACTGCTGAAATTGATTGGGGATCAATGTTATGAGAGTTCTGATCGTTGAAGATGAAGTCCGGATCCGGGAGGGGATCGGAAAACTGCTGTCACGTTCCGGCGGCAGGTATGAGGTGATCAAAGAAGCGGGCAATGGTGCAGAAGGGCTGGAGGCGATCCTTGAACTCAAGCCTGATATCGTCATCACCGATATCAGAATGCCGGATATGGACGGGCTGGAGATGCTGGACCGGATGGTAAAAGCCGGGATCCATACAAAAGCGATCGTGCTGAGCGCTTACTCGGAGTTTGAATACGCCAGGACAGCCATGAAGCTCGGCGTGACGGAATATCTTCTGAAACCCATTGCATACAATGAATTTATGCAGTCTCTGGAGAATGTAACATTCCAGATCGAGAAAGAGCGGCGGGAGAAACCGGAACAGATCGGTACGCCCGAACAGATCTTTTTTTCTGTTCTCTCCGGGAGACTGACGCCCGACGAGCAGACAGAAGAGTATCTGGCCAACAGGTACCAGATCGACTGCAATGAGCGGATGAGCCTTTTATGTGCCTACTATGGAGAAAATGTGGGCACAGAGGAGGCAAGACGGTATTTCCGGCATGTATTCAGCGCTTATCCGGAACTGGATTTCTATATTCTGGACCTTGTGTACCGGAACACCGTGACGGTGGTCCTCAGAGGATACCGTGATCAGAAGGATCTGCAGCGCTGGGTGCAGCAGCAGATGCTGCAGCACAGTCCCCGGAAGATCGCGATCGGATGGATCGAAGTGGAGTGCCTGAATGTGCTGGGAGAGGGCTTTTCTCTTCTCTATCCATATCTGGACTGGAATATATCGATGAATCAGAAAGTCCTGATCTGCTATCCTGAGATCAGGAATGTTCAGACTGCGTCCTGCAGCTATCCGATCGATCTGGAGACCCGGATGAAGACAGCAATCTGTGCGGATGCCCGGGATAAAGAGCGGGAACTGATGGATGACTTCCATGCTTTTTTCTGCGACGGGAAGATCTATGCCCCTAAGGAGATAAAGGAAAGTTATGTGAGATTCCTGTGGAATATCATTGCGATAGCAAAAGAAGTCGGGAAAGTCCGTGTACAGCAGATCAATCAGCAGGAACTGCTGAACCGCATCATGAATGCGAAGCTTAGGGAAGAACTTCTGGATGCTTCCTCACTGGTCCTGGAAGGACTGATTCGGACACAGGATACAGATACGACGCATCTGACGGTGAAGAGAATGAAAGGCATGATCCATGAGTTTTACCAGACAGGAATCATGCTGGACGATATCTCGAGAAAACTGGATATGACGCCTGAATATCTGGGCACTCTGTTTCACAGGGAAACGGGTACCACCTTCAGCACCTATGTAAAGACCTATCGGATCTCGAAGGCAAAGGAACTGCTGGTTGGAACAAACCTGAAGCTCTACGAAATAGCGGAGAAGGTCGGGTATTCTGATTCAAAGTACTTCAGCAGGATCTTTAAGGAGATTACAGGGCAGCTTCCCACAGAGTATCGAAGAAGTGTGAAATAAGACAACCGAGATTAGGTATTTCCCCCTTTTTAAAGATTTCTCTTA
>CADBOW010000153.1 GCA_902796375.1 uncultured Lachnospiraceae bacterium
ATCCTAAGCCGACAGGACGCAGATTATCAGCATTCAGAGATACCGGAGGCTGAATGGCGGATTACAGAAGAAATGCAGACAGAATAAGATCTCCCCGTGTTTCATATCCATGGAACACGGGGAGATCTTATTCTGTATTGGAATTATAATTTGTTCAGGCCGCGTACCGACACGATACCGTCCAGCTTCACACCGCTCCGGCAGAACGGACAGTTGTCCGACGGGAAGGAATCATAATCATCGATATCCTTCTTGTGGAAGATGGAATGGATCGGATAGCCTTCGATCTCATCCGTAGCAGTGAAGATCGAGGAAATGCCGGCGATGATACCTCCGTAATACTGGATGCATTCGATGGCCTTCTGAACCGTATGTCCAGTGGAAGCGGTGGCCAGTACCAGAAGTACATGTTTCCCCCGGACCATGGGAACCACATTGTCCGGGAAGGTCAGCTGACCCATGGCATTCTGCTCCGGAGTGATAACATAGATCGATCCGTGTGCATTCATGCACATGATCCCGGAATTGGTCAGTTCGTCTGCCAGATATGCGCCGATCACGTCCGTTCCGTCCATGCAGATGATCACGTCCACCACCGTGGTGGCTATATACTCACCGCACATGGATTTGGCAACAGCCTTTGCTTCGCTGCTTCTGGCCTTCAGAGTGGTCAGATCGATATATGCGTTGATATGAGACGACAGGGTAGCGTAGTGCCCCGGGGTCACATTTAATTTGATCAGGTTGTTATAGGGTGAATTGATCTTGTAACTGTTTGGCATTATATATCCCCCTTTGCATTAAAATCAGTTAACTTCAAGAGATATTATAGCATTCTGCCGTATATCCTTCAACCGGCTTTTTCGAGCCCGGGTTGTGTGTGAAACTTCGATATGTTAGAATGGCTTCAGGTGTTTGGAAGAGGAAGGCGGAATGGAATGAGTGCAGAAGTTGAGATTCTGATGGGGCCTGCGGGCAGCGGAAAATCAAAAAGACTATATGAAGAGCTGGTGGATCTGGCATATCGGAATCCGGATCAGAGATATATCCTGATGGTCCCGGAGCAGGCCGGAAGCAGCATGGAGCAGAGAATCCTTTCCATCAACCGGGAACGGACCGGGCGGGAAGGATTCTTTAATATAGACATCATCGGCTTCAGCCGGTTTGCCTACCGGGTGTTTGAGGAGCAGGGAATCTCCATGCGCAGGATCCTGGAGGATTACGGCAAGGTGATCCTGATCCGCTCCATCATCGCAAAACTGAAGGGGAAAATGAATCTCTATCAGGGCAGTGTGGACCGGCAGGGCTTCATCGAGGAGCTGAAGTCCCTTTTCTCCGAGTTTCTTCTGTTTGATATCCGGCCGGATGATATTCTCTCCGGAATGGAGCGGATGTCGGAGTCGGATGATCTGCTGAAGAAGAAGCTGGCGGATGTACAGATGATCTACAGGGCGTTCCTGGAGGATCAGGTCTTTCTGAAGGAGTATATGGTGGCAGAGGAGCTGCCGTCTTATCTGGCGGGACTTCTTTCCGATCCCGGAGAGATACGGACGGTGGACGGTTCGGTGGTGTTCTTTGACGGCTTTACCGGATTTACGGCAGGGCAGCGGAAGGTGATCGCAGCGCTGCTTCCCCGGGCTGCAGAGATTCGTTTCACCATTACGATGGATCCGGAGAATACAGAGGATCCCCTGTTCAGTCAGAGCCGGGAAATGCGGGACCAGCTGCTGGCCATCGCCCCATGGGCCCGGATGCGGTTTCAGAATGCACCGGAACGGACGGATCCTCTGGCGCATCTGTCGAAATATGTGTTCCGGTTTCCGGTGGAGGAATATAACGACGAGGTCTGCGGACGTTTTCAGATTTGGAAAACGGAAAATCCGCTGGAGGAGCTCCGGGTGGTGGCCGGGGATATCCGTGACCGGGTGCTCCACGGGGAACTGAGATACAGAGATGTGGCCATTCTGACGGCGGATCTGGAAGGAATGGGAAGCTATATCGATCTGGTCATGGCGGAATATGAGCTGCCCTTCTTCTCGGATCAGAACCGCAGCTTTACGAACAATCCCATTATAGATGCGCAAATGGAGGTGCTGGAGATTCTGGATCGGGATTTCACCTATGAAAGTGTATTTCGCTTTGTGAAGGCAGGGATACAGGAGAAGGTGCTGCAGGAATCCGGACTGACGCCGGGGAGTATGGAGCTCCTGGAAAATTTTGTCCTGGAGCATGGGATCCGGGGAAGAAAGCTGTGGGAGAAGCCAGCGGATCATTTCCTTCGGAAGGACCGCCGTTCGGAGGCGGAGGATCTGAGACTGGATGAGATCGAGGGGGCCAGACAGCTGATCCTGTCCGTGCTGGCACCGGTGATCCGCTTCAGTGGGCGGAAGGAGTATCCCGTGGCGGAGATGATCGAAGGATTGCTGCGGGTTTCCGAGGATCCGAGACTTGGTCTGTCGGATCGGGGCGTGCAGGCGGAGAAGGAGCTTACGGATATGGGCTTCCCGGCGGAGGCAAGAGCCTATCTTGGGATTCAGGAGAAGTACATTTCCGTTTTGGAGAAAACCACAGCGATCCTGGGAGATCAGAAAATGAGTGTGCATGATCTCAGGGAAACGCTCCGGATGGGAGTCCGTGAGATCAAGGTGGGTGTGATCCCGCCCACACTGGATTCCGTGCTGATCGGAGATCTGGAACGTACCCGGATCGGAGCGGTGAAGGTTCTGTATATCGTTAATCTGAATGAGGGGATCCTGCCCAGACCCAAAAGTCAGCGGGGGATCCTGACGGAGGGAGACCGCACGGTCCTGGGAACCTGCCTGGAAGGAAAGCAGCTTCCACCGGATGAAACGGAGAAACGTTTCCGGGAGCAGTTTTCACTGTATCTGGCGGTGAGCAAGCCCTCTGAAGCACTGATCCTGACCTACAGCTGCAAGAACCGGGCGGGTAAGGAGCAGGAGAAATCCTTCCTTCTGGGGCGGATGCAGAGACTCTTCCCGGGAGTAGAGGAGGAGCAGAGAAAGAGAGAAACCTTCTCAGGATCCCGGCGGCTGGACCGGCTGGGATATCTTCACATGCTCCGCAGGGAGAAGGAAGGACAGTTACCGCCGGAGGACAGGATCAGGAAGGAACTGATGAGAGATCTGTATCCGGAGACGGAGGATCAGACGAAGGATGAGAAGCAGGGAGAGGAATGTCTTCCGCCTGAGCTGATGGAGGGCATGGAGCTCAGGTTGTCCATTTCACAGCTGGAACGGTATGCGAACTGCCCATATTCCTATTTCCTTCAGTATATCCTGCGGCTTTATCCCAGAAGAGAGCATGAGGTCCGGGACCCGGATATCGGGAATATCCTGCATCGGGCGCTGGAGCTTACCTTCCGCCGTGTTATGACGGACCACGGAAATGACTGGAAGGGCATTGAAGATGATACCGTACTCCGGTTGCTGAAGCAGAGCATTTCGGATGCCATCCGTGAGGAGAAGCCCAGCCTGCTGGAGGAAGACCTTCGGGACGGGAAAACCGCCATGATCCTGGAACAGCTGGAGGAACTGGCGGAGATCAATGCTTTGAATCTGAAGGAGCAGCTTCGGGACAGCCGGATGATGCCGGAACTTCTGGAAGGACGGTTTGAGGCACATTTTAATGCGGATCGTCCGGACGGAAGCAGGGAGGATGTCCGGATCCTCGGAGCGGTTGACCGGATGGATACATATCATTCCGACGAGGATGGACGGACCTTTCTCCGGATCCTGGACTATAAAACCGGGAAGAAGAGTCTGGATCTCAGAGATCTCAGGGACGGAAGAAATCTGCAGATGTCCGTATATCTCCGGATCCTGACGGAAATCCTTTCGCAGCAGGGAGGAGAGGTGATCCCGACGGGGATCTACTATTATCACGTGGATCATCCCCGGCTGGAACAGCTGACGGCAAAGGACGGGGGAGAGGAAGAGGAAGCCCGCCGGAAGACGATGGAGAAGCTTCGGCTGACGGGGCTTCCGAATGTGAGTCCCGTTGAGGGAGAGGAGAGCGACCTTCCGAAGCATTATATCGTAGAACTGCAGGAGGAGAGCGCCGTTTCCGAGGAAAGGGAGCTGAATTCCGCCCGGGTTCTGCCCATCGATGTAAAGAAGGATCATCAGCCGAAGGCAAATGTACTTCTTGCCACCACCGGGGAGCTGCGCGGACTGGGTGATTACAGCATATATAAGGCAAAGGGTCTGGCAGAACAGATCCTGAAGGGCAGGATAGAGAAGCATCCCACACGGATCGCCGGAGGACAGGAGAACAGCTGCAGTTACTGCGCGGCTGCACAGGTCTGCCGTTTTCGAAAGGAAGCATCACCGGAGAACTACATCCGAAGTGTGGAGGATAAGTCGGCGCTGATGGAACGGCTGGCCGGAATCGGGAAGGAGCACAGTGTTCTGCTGCACGGATCCCGTATGACAGAGCACGTGGACGTGGACAGAGAGGAATGGCTGCCGGAGGCAGAGGGAGAAACAGATGACTGAGTGGAATGAAGGACAGACTGAGGTCCTGAACAGTCTTGGGAAGGATCATAATATACTGGTTTCCGCAGCGGCCGGCTCCGGGAAAACCGCCGTGCTGGTGGAACGGATCGTTCGAAGCGTGGAACAGGGACTGTGCGGGATCGATGAGATCCTGGTGGTCACCTTTACCAAGGCGGCAGCAGCACAGATGAAAGGTAAGATCATCCGGCTTCTGGAGGAGAGAGCTTATGATTCGAAGGATCCAAAGCTGCTTCGTCAGCTGTCCATGGCTGCCAATGCGGATATTTCCACCATCGACAGCTTCTGCAACCGGGTCGTAAGGGAGAATTTCCAGCTGGTGGGTGTGGACCCGGGCTTTGATGTGCTGGATGCGGGAGAAGAGTCGCTCCTCATGGAGGAGGTAATGGACACGGTTCTGGACCGGCTGTACCGGGAGGAGGACTTTGCGGCATTTGCCAGAGCATTTATCCGAAGAACCTATGATGACAGCGGGCTGCGGGATCTGATCCGGAAGATCTACAGGGTTTCGGAGGGCTTTGCGGAGCCGGAGAAATGGATCGAACGGCACAGAATCCGTAAAACGGATACACCGGAGCAGGTGCTGGAACGGGACTGGGCTGTTGAAATGCTGCAGATCATCCGGCGGAGTGCCCGGTCGGCAGTATCCTGTCTGGAGCGGGAGCGGGACCGATATGCAGGTGAGACAGATCCGGAGAAGAGATCCGTGGCGGAGAAGATCACAGCTGTTCTGGATGCGGATCGGGAATGGATGGATTCCATAGTGAAGGCGGAGGATCTGTTTGAGATCTCCGGCCTGCCGCCGGTTCCGAATAATAAATTTATGAAAAGCAGTTATATCAAGGTGTACGAACCGGCAGAGATCGAATCGCTGTCGAAATGCCGCACGAAACTCCGGAATGAGATGAAGGAACTGATCAACTCGGTTTCGGTGGCTGCAGTGGCGGAGGAGATCAGCTGCCACGCGGAGGTGGAGGAGCATCTGATCCATGCGGTCAGGGCATTCCGGGAGGCACTGGATCAGGAGAAGCAGAGAAGAAAGAAATATGACTTCAGTGATATAGCGCATTTCGCTTTCCGGATTCTGTACGATCCCCAGCGGGGACAGGTGACGGAGACCGGAAGAAGGTATGCGGCGAAATACCGCTTTATCTATATTGATGAATATCAGGACGGGAGTGATATTCAGGAGCATATTCTGAACAGCGTTGCACGTCTGAAGGATGGAAGAACGACGAACATCTTTATGGTCGGTGATGTGAAGCAGAGTATCTATCGATTCCGCCAGGCCAGGCCTCAGCTCTTTCTGGAGAAGGAGAGGGACTACCGGAAGGGGGACGAAGAGGGTTCGGACGGGCAGGTCCTCTTTCTGAACCGGAACTACCGGTCGCGGAATGAGATCCTGGAGGCTGTCAATTATGTGTTCCGCAGACTGATGCGGGAGGACTTCGGTGGGATCATATATGATGAAAATGTTCAGCTGAATCCGCCGAAGGGACGTGAGAAGATGCCGGGCCCCGAAGTGCTTCCGGAGCTTCTGATCCTGGATCCGGAAGAAACGGAGGAAGCAGAGGCGGCAGTGCCGGTTTCTTCCGATATCCTGGAGGCGCGGATGATCGGGAACAGGATCCTGGAGCTGGTAAAGGGGGATTCACCATATTCCTTCCGGGATATCGTGATCCTGCAGCGAAGCGTGTCCGGCTGCGGCCCCATGCTTCGGGAGTATGAGAAGATGGGGATCCCGGTTCAGCTGGAGGATCCGAAGGCATACTTTGATGCGGAAGAGGTGATGGTGATCCTTTCCGTTCTGCAGACCATTGATAATACAAGACAGGATATTCCCTATGCAACGGTGCTCCGCTCGGAGATCGGAGGCTGCACGGATGCAGAGCTGGGCTATCTTGCCATGCAGAGGAAGGGGCGGACGGAGAGCCTTTTCGAAACCGCAGCTCAGGTGCTGGAAGACGGAACGGGCAGGGAAAGTGAAGACCTTGCCGGACTCCGGTGCTCTCTGCTGGAGAAGCTGTCGGTCCTCCATTCATTTCTGGAGAAATGGAGAAGAGAGAGTCTCTATCTGTCCATCTCGCAGCTGATCGACCGGATTCTGGAGGATTCCGGCTATCGTCTGGTGGCGGCAGGTATGCCCTGGGGACAGCGGCGGGAAGCCAATCTGATGCAGCTGATGTTTAAAGCGGAGGACTTTGAGAAGGCCGGAAATCATGGGCTGTTTCATTTCCTCCGATATATAGAAAAATGCAGGATCCATGAGGTTGCCTTCGGAGAGTCCGGAGGCCTTGCGGAGCAGAGTGATGCGGTTCGGATCTGTACGATCCACAGCAGTAAGGGGCTGGAATATCCGGTGGTATTTGTGTCCCGGCTGGGAAAACAGTTCAACCTGGAGGATCTGAAGGGGATGGTCATGGTAAGCGCGGACTACGGCATGGCACCGAACCGGATCCGAAGGATCGGAGAGAAATACTGGCTGTCGGAGAAAGGGGTCCTGCGAAATGCGGTCAATCGTCTGGAAAAGCAGGAGGGACTGTATGAGGAACTGCGGCTCTTCTATGTGGCTATGACACGGGCGAAGGAACGGCTGATCCTGACGGGAAAGCGGAAGGGTTTTCAGAATGACTGGCAGGAGGCGCATTTCCGTAAGACAGGATCCGCGGAACTGTCCTACGGGGAGCTGACATCCGCAAAAACATATCTGGATTTTCTTGCACCGATCCTGCTGGGGGATCCGGAGGGGGCAGCTGTGCATTTTTCCGTAAATGTTCATATGGCGGCGGATATCCGGCGCCAACGTGAGGAGGAACCGGTGATCTCTCCGGAGACCACGGCTGAGACGGAGAAGGGTGATTCGGAGGCAGTCATCCCGGAAGAGGCTGCGGAGAAGCTCCGGGCCCGGGCGGAGATGCTGAAAGCGGGCTATGAATACAGGTATCCCTATCAGGCGGCGGTTGTGACAAAGACGAAGCTGTCGGTATCCGAGATCAAGCATGAAGCCATGGAGCTTGGAGACCGGAGCTTCGACACGGAGCCGCAGGTACCGGTGGAGCCGGTGGAATCTCTGGAGGAGCCGGAGAAAGCTCGGAAGCAGGAAGCGGAGAATACTCCTGAGAAGCCGGGGGAATCTCTGGAGGAGCCGGAGAAGGCTCTGGAGGAGGCGTCCGGAAAGGCTCGGAAGGAGAAGGCCGGGAAGGCACAGAAGGCTGCGGGAATATCGGGTGCAGAGTACGGAACCGCAGTGCATAAGCTGATGGAGCTGCTGCCATTTGGCGAGATCGACAGTCCGGAGAGCATGAGGCGGGTGCTGCTGAAATTGCTGAAGGGTCCCTTTTTCACAGAGGACTTGCGGAAAGCGATTCATGTTGATACAATAAAGCAGTTCTATTCGGAGGACCCCGGCAGTCTGTTCCAGAGAATGCGGCAGGCGGATCAGCGTCGGCAGCTGTACAGAGAGCAGCAGTTCCTGGTGGGGCTTCCGGCGGATCGTCTGGGACAGGAGCTTCCGCTCCGGGAAGCGGAAGTCGAAGATGCGGCAAGGCAGCGGGTCACGGCGGGTGGCACCCTTCGGTTTGCCACAAAGGAACCGGTGGTTTTACAGGGAGTGATCGATGCATTCTTCCTGGAGCAGGATGCGGAGGGACAGACCTACGCAGTGCTGATGGATTATAAAACCGATCGTGTGGAGACACCGGAGCTGCTGATCGACAGATATCGGGCACAGATTTCCCTGTATAAGGAAACACTGGAGGATATTCTGCATGTTCCCGTTCGGGAAATGTGGCTCTATGGCTTTTCCAGAGGACTGGGAGAGATACAGATATAGGAGGTAGATCATGGAGAGAGATGGATTCAAATTATTAGGAGCAGCCGGAACAAAGTTCCCGCAGCAGTATGCTCCGGAGGTGCTGGAAACATTTCAGAATATGCATCCGGATAATGATTATTTCGTAAAATTCAACTGTCCGGAATTTACCAGCTTATGTCCGGTCACCGGACAGCCGGATTTCGCCACCATTACGATCTCATATGTTCCGGATCAGAGAATGGTGGAAAGCAAGTCTCTGAAGCTGTATCTTTTCAGCTACCGGAATCACGGAGATTTCCATGAGGATTGTGTGAATATGATCATGAAGGATCTGATCCGGCTTATGGATCCGAAGTATATCGAGGTCTGGGGGAAGTTCCTTCCCCGGGGTGGACTGTCGATCGATCCTTACTGTAATTACGGACGTCCCGGAACAAAATGGGAAGAAGTGGCATGGCAGAGACTGGCAAACCACGACCTCTATCCGGAGAAGGTTGATAACAGATGAGCAGCCGGATTTCCAGAGATGGGGAATATAGACAGGTCGTGGAGAAGATCCTGTCCATTCCGAAGCATACGAAGGAGGCCCACGAACCGACGGTGCTCCGGGAGTATCTGGAGGCTATGGGACATCCCGAGGACGGGATCCGGGTGATCCACGTGGCGGGGACCAACGGAAAGGGCTCCGTCTCCCGGATGCTGTGCGAGATCCTGCAGACGGCCGGCCGGAGGGTGGGTGGTTTCTTCTCACCGCATCTGGTCCGGGTGAATGAGCGGATCCGGGTAGGCCGGGAGGAAATGTCGGATGCTGCACTGGTGGAGCTCTATCGGGATCTGGAAGAGGTTCGTGTCGGCAAGGGGCTTCCTCAGCTGAATTTCTTCGAGGTCTGGTTTCTCCTGGCAATGATGCATTTTCACAGGGAAGAGGTTCAGGACGCAGTCCTGGAAACCGGACTCGGAGGACGATTTGACGCCACCACCAGTATACCGGCGGCTCTGTATGTGATCACGGAGATCGGCATGGATCATGAGGAATACCTGGGAGATACCATCGAGAAGATCGCGGCGGAGAAGGCCGGGATCATCACCGGGGACTCGCCGGTGGTGTATCATACGGGACATTGCAGGATGGGAGAGCCATCCGCAGCAGATGCGGTCATAGAAGAAAAAGCCCGGAAAATGGGCTGCCGCGCCATGGTGAATTGTAACCGGGCCCGGAGGATCCACCATGAAGTCACTTCGGTTGGCATTGATTTTTCATTCAGAAACGATTATGATAGATACGACCATGTCTTTTTGAAGACACATGCTCTTTATCAGATGGAAAATGCCATCACGGCCATTTCCGCAGTTCCCTTTCTCTGCCCGGAACGGAGCAGGGAGGAGCTTCGGGAGCTGGTACGTTCCGCTCTCGGAGAGTTTCAGTGGGAGGGGCGAATGGAGCAGGTCCTTCCGGGAGTATATGCAGACGGAGCTCACAATCCGTCGGCCGCCGGACAGCTGGCAGACTCCGTGCTGGAGCTGACAGGATCGGGGCAGTGGAGGAAGCTGCAGCTGATCTTCGGCGTCTCCGGAGATAAGGATATCGAGGACGTTTTAAAGGAATTAAGCAGGGTGCCATGGGACCGGGTGATCCTGACCTGTTATCAGGGGAGCCGTTCCGCAGCGCCGGAGAAGCTTCTGGAGCAGGCGGCAGGACATTTCACGCCGAAGGATGGGCTCTATGCGACCCATTCACTTCGCGAAGCATTAAAGACCGCGGGGATTGACAGTAAGGAAGCGCCTGTGGATGAGCGCGACAGCATGGAAGCGTCTGCGGATGAGAGCAATGGGAATACATTTACCATGATCACGGGTTCTCTCTATCTGGTGGGAGAATTAAAGAATATGGAGTTGATACGATGATCGATTTTGATGATGAACTGAAGCGGTTCAGCCCCAGCCTGGAGGTGAGCCAGACAGAGGAGGATATCCTGCAGAGTGACCTGAAGGATATCGCGGATATCGTACTGCAGATGACAGAGGATTTACGAGGAGTAACAAGATAATGGCTATCCGAAAGAAATGCCTCTACTGCGGACAGCCGGTCAGCCAGAACGGATACTGTACCAGCTGCAAACTGAATCAGGAATTTCTGCGGAAGGCATTTAATACATCCAATTATCATTATAATATCGGTCTGGAACGGGCTGAGATCCATGATCTGTCGGGTGCAGTGGATTCACTGAAGACTTCCCTCCGGTATAACAAGATGAACATTTCCAGCAGGAATCTGCTGGGGCTTGTATACTATGAGATGGGAGAGACTGTTCCGGCCATCAGCCAGTGGGTTCTCAGTGTGAACTATAAGCCTGATGATAATCCGGCGGTCCGGTATCTGAAGGAGCTTCGGGATGATCCCAAGGAGCTGGAGCGGGTTTCCGAGGTTGCCCGGGAGTTTAATCAGGCACTGGAGCATGCGCAGCAGCATTCGCTGGATCTGGCACTGATCGCCCTCAGGAAGGCGCTGTCCCTGAACAAAAATCTGATCAAGGGTCATCTGCTGATGGCTCTGATCTATGAGGAACAGGGCAGAAAGGGCATGGCCAAGAAGGCCCTTACCAGAGTGCTTTCTCTGGACCGGACAAATCTGACGGCTCAGAGATATCTCCGGGAAATGGGTGAGAGCGAAGAGAAGATCCTCCGTATGGCCGAAAAGGGCGAGGATGCGGCAGATGACCTCTTCGATCAGTATTATGGAGTGGAGACACCGGAGGGCCGGAGACCGGCCAGGAAGATCGAGCCGAAGACCGTGACCGGGAAGAGAACCAGCGTAACGGTCATGAAGCGCTTCAAGGAATCCAATATGGCCCGGTATTCCAATGTATATATGTTTGCCGGGATCGTGATCGGCATGCTGATCCTGTATTTTCTGACCATTCCGGGGATCCGGAAGCGGGCGGAGGCAGATCTGGAGATTCAGGAATCCTCCTATCTGAAGGAGCTTTCCGCGAAGAATTCCGAGATTGCCAGCATGCAGCTGACCATAGAGGAAAATGAAAAATCCGTCCAGCAGAAGGAACAGGAGAAGAAGAATCTTCAGAGGCAGATCGATTCCCTGCAGGCTCAGCTGGACGCCATGAAGAATCAGATCGCCTCCGGAGGCGCAGCCCTTCTCCCTGAGAAATCCACCGAGAAGAAGGAAGGAGAGGAAGGGGCAGAAGGAGAAGACGGAGAAGACGGAGAGACTCAGCGGGAGGAGGACAACCCTGAGGATCCGGAGACGGGCGATATGGAAGCCGGTCAGACCGACGGAGAGGCTGTGGCAGCGGAGACAACCCGGGCGGACACCTCGGCCGAAACGGAAAAGGAAGGAATCAGGGCGAGTGAGCTTCAGGCCATTATCGCCAATGAATAGAAGAAATCTCTATAAAGAAGGAGAAATGCTATGGGAAAGAACTTAATGATCGAAAAGAAGGAGCAGGCTGAGATTCAGCGGGAGAAAAATTTCATGAATTTTGTGAAGTTTGAATCCAAGCGGTATGCGATTCCGTTTATTATGCTGCTATTGGGACTGCTGTTCATCCTGCTGCAGGGAAATGTACTGAGCGTGCTGGTCACAGTGCTGGGCGTATTGCTGATGATCGCCGGAGTGGTCATGGGATTTTCTCTTTTATCCGCCATGTCTCCGCTGGTAATATTTGCAGCATCCTCCATCTTTATCCTGGGGCTCGTCAGTGTGATCAATCCCACATGGGTTGCAACCTTCTTCCTGAAGGTGGTAGGACTGGGAATGTTCCTGAATGCACTGATCCGTATCATTACGGAACACAGCCTGAAGGGTAAATCTCAAAAGTATACATTCTACTTTATCATTGATGTCATTACCGGAGGAGTGGGAATCCTGCTGTTCCTGTTCCCCATGAGCTGGCTGACAGCTGCCAGCTTCCTGTTCTACGTATTCGGAGTCATCCTGATGCTCCTGGGAGTATTCAACCTGTATACAGCCTACAAGGTATACAAGGAAGGCCGCTACGTCAACGACGGAACCGATGTGGTTTGGGAGGAGTGAGCCCAGCTACAAGCGTTGCACATCAAAAAGAGAACACCCGCGGATGCTTGCATCCAAGCGGGTGTTCTCTTTTTGATGTATAGCGCGCCAGCGCGAACTCGAGCACGAAGTGCGAGAGTGCAACACTTGTAGCTGTTGCAACACGAGCACAAAGTGCGAGAGTGCAACGCTTGTAGATGGGCTGGTTGCTACTGTTTATTGTTGTGGTTTAAAACCGAATCCGGATCTCCGGTCCCGGCACTTCCTGCATTACCGGTATTTCCGTTCAGTACGGAATCCGATGCCACGTTGGATGCGCCTGCGCCGGCTCCTCCGGCAGCCTGATTCGGAACCTGGATATTGTCATATTTCTTGCCCAGATCATTCAGCTCTGCATTTCCAAAGGTGGACAGAGGCTGTGACAGGATCTGCTCCAGACGTTCATCCTCTTCCTTCTGTGCCTGTTTTTTCTTCTTCCACCAGTGCATTACGATGAGAAGAATGACTACCACACCTGCGATAACGATCAGAACGATCATGATGGTTTTCAGGTTCTTGTTTGCAAGAGCGGAGGTCTTCTCTTCCTTCATCAGCTGCTTTCCTGCAGTGGAGAGTGCCTTTCCGAAGATCCTGGCCAGGTCCCCGTTCATGCTGTTATCGGTCCA
>CADBOW010000154.1 GCA_902796375.1 uncultured Lachnospiraceae bacterium
AAATGTGCCGCAAAGTACACAAACTGAGAACCTCCGTAATTGAAATACAGATATAGATCGCCATATTTGTCATAATAGTTTTTTGCATCAATACTCGCAAAGGCAGCCGTTTTGGGGCTGGGGGAATCGTCCTTCAGACTGTAGACCTTATTCCCTTTTATCCTGGTATGCCCCTGCTGCAGTTTCCCATGCTGCTTCTCGGAGGCCTTTTCCCAGGCTTTTACAGCGGCCGGGAGCTCGTCCACCGTAATATCCTTTGCAGCGAGGAGATTGATCATTTCACAAACATCCGCCGCGGAGTATTTGTAACAGGTGCCGTCATCCTTTCCCAGGAGCTCTCCTGAATTGCGACAGGTAAGCGCGGTGAGCACGGTTCCGACAGCATCCGTATCGCTCATTTTCCCGGGAACGATCCCGTCATCTTCTCCAGCCGTATAGAACCATTCGTCATTATGTCTGGTATGGACCAGAATGCATTCCAACATCTTCAGCTGTTTATCGGAAAACGGAAGACTTATGGCATTGACAGAATCTTTTTTTTCGGTATCGGATTTCTTCTTACTCTCCGCATCAGATTTCTTCTTACTCTCCGCATCGGATTTCTTCTTACTCTTCTTCTCCAGTTCATCGATCTTTCGCTGCACACATTCCGCATACTTTTCCGCACCGGTTGCATTTGGATGAACCGAATATGCGCTGACGATGGCAGGGTTCTCCAGATCCTGGGGCTTCGGCTGAAGGATCACCTCATTCAGCCATGGTTCCTCAGAATAGATCCCATGCTCTCCGTGCTTTCCGAACTCCTTTTCTCCCGTGACCGAGACATACTCAATCTTCATGCCTTCCTTCTGACATTGTCCGACGATCTCCTCCAGCGCCTCATTGAAATAACATACCTTTTCGTTTATCCTTTTTCCTTCCTCTGCTGTGAAGATGGACCTTTCTGTGTCACTCTCATCAACCAGAGTAGGGTATCCAACCACCAGGATCGTCGCTTTCTTTTTAACTTTCTTATGGATCTTGGTGTAAACGTCCTTCAGCTTTTCTCTGACACTTTTCTCTCCCAGATACCCCTGATCCAGTTTCAGCTGCATAAGACTCAGCTTCAGATCCAGCCCCCGATAATCGGTGAGTCTTGTGGAAGTAGCCATTCTCCTGATCACCTTGGCGAACTCCAGATCATTTCCGCCCATGGTGATGGTAACATAATCCACATTCTTCCCCTTCACCTTGTAGCTCGGCGTTTTCGAATCGAATATATCCAGCTGGGCGGGAAGATATACCGTATTGATCTTCTCACCGACAACCTTCCCTAAAATGCCTTCCTTCGGACGTGTACACGTTTTTTCCTGTGTCTCGGTCATATGCTTCGTCTCTGCGCCGGAGGCGGCCACAAAAAACCAGTTCTCATCATGATGATCTGCCATGGTTCCCTTCACGCCCTTTAACGTCAGCATTCCTGACCATGCCCGGGTTGATCTGTGAGCCATCCAGTCATAATTGGATGCCTTCTCTTTAACGGAGAGCTCCTCTCCGTCCCCGTCTTTCTGTCCGAGGAATGGAGGGATTCCTTCTCCCGAGGAATAGGAATCCCCAAAAGAAACGATCACCCGCTTACTCCCTTCCGCCTCATCCGCCCAGACCTCAGGCGAATAACAAGCAAAAAATGCAGCGATACACAATGCAGCCGTCAGGATTCCGGTTTTATGCTTTAATCTATTTAACATATTTATCTATCTCCTTTGTGGTAAGCCGGTTCAAATGTTCTGCATCGATTTTATTCGTCTTGATCACTACAGCCGTCGTATCCTTCGGAACATACTCAAAGAACTGATTCGTCTCACTGTCATATCCGATGATCGAATCCTTTTCCGAAACGATAGCCAGAACGTTCGCCCCCGAGTCAAGATTGTAGGACGCCGGATAGGCAAATAACGCTCCATCAACAACATCGATCGTCCAGAGCATATCCGATTCACTCCTGTAATAGGTTTCATAGATCGGATGCCTGTTCCCGGTATCCCCGATGGTCTGTTCATCCAGAAATTCACCGCCGATCGAATAGTCCGTTGTGATATCAAACTGATCAAAGCCCCGTTCGGTGAGAAGTGTTTTCGCTTCGCTCTCGTCAGGTACATTTCCGGAGGATTCGACCTTTGTAATGGAAATGACTTCTCCGTTCTTACGATAGAACGTCTCCGCATCCTCTGTCTCTTCCCCACTCATGGAGGACGATTCCGGCAGGTTTCCCGTACTGTCGGATGATTCCGCACCTCCCCCTGCTGGCTCCTTCGATCTCCCATTCAGGATAAGGATGATAACAACTGTGATCAGTACACAGGCAGTCAGGATCGATATCAGAATGACCGCCGTCTTTTTATTGCTCTTTTTATTGTCCATGCTACGCCTCACACTGTTCATACACTCATTTTTTCAGGACTCATCTCCGGTCGGTTCATATCTCCGGCCCGCCGGGGGCATTCCCTGCCAGCCATCGGGAAAAACAATCCGCCGGAAAAAGTATGATCCATACGTCGGATATATGCTATAATAGCAATTACAGGATCAAATTGAAAGAACATTTTTTCAACCCCATACGAGGTATCGCCAAATGAAATCCATTCGTACAAGAATCATATTGATCACAGTAGTTGCGGTCGTTCTGTCCATGGTCATTTCCATGCTCCTGGGCATCAGGGATGTCATCAGTGTCGGTCAGAGTAATTCCGAACAGGTCCTGGATCTTCTTTGCGAAACCGGAGAAAAGAACCTGAATTATTACTTCGACAGTGTCGGACAGTCGGTTGATATGGTTGCGTCCTTTGCGTCAGCCGATCTGGAGGCCAGACACTCTCCGAATCTGAAGGAACACATGCGAAATGTAAATAATCTGTTCGGCAAGATTGCAAGACAGACGAACGGCGTATGCACCTACTATTACAGGATCGACCCTGAGTATTCCACGGAGGTCGCAGGCTTCTGGTATGTGGATTCCAACGGAAACGGCTTCACTGAGCATGAGGTGACAGACATCACGCTTTATGACACCAACGATACAACCCAGCTTGTGTGGTATACGATTCCGAAGGCCTCAAAAAAGTCTGTCTGGATTCCTCCCTATATCACGGACAATCTGGATGTCAGAGTGATCTCCTATAATGTCCCAATCTACCTGCATGATACCTTCATAGGCGTGATCGGAATCGAGATCGATTATTCCACTATGGCAAAGCAGGTGGATAATATCAAGCTCTATAAAAACGGTTATGCTTTCATCAATGATAAAGACGGAAATATCATATATCATCCCAGGATCGATGTGCTTGCGCTTCCCAAAGAGGAGATCCCGAAGGTTCCGGAGGTATTTCTGGAAAATGAAGATTTCATCCGCTACAATTTCGAAGGCGTTGAAAAGGAAGCTGTCCGAAGAAAGCTCAGCAACGGAATGTACCTGAGTGTTTCCGTTCCGCTTTCTGAGATCAACGGAAACTGGAAGAACCTGATCAGCCGGACCCTGATCATTTCCGCCTGTCTGCTGATCATCTTTGTTCTGTTGGCAATGCGGTTTTCCGGCCGCATCATTAAGCCGCTGACCGATCTGACCGATGCGGCCAGGCATGTCAGCGATGGAGATTATGATGTAGAATTATCCTATCACGAAGATAATGAGGTCGGGATACTGACCAATTCCTTCCGAACGCTGATCGACCACGTAAAATCCACCACCGGTGAATTAAACCGATTGAACCAGCAGCTGAAGGAAGACAATCTGACTCTGGAGGCCGCCACCATTCGAGATTCCCTGACCGGAGTCAAGAACCGGTTCGCCCTCCGAAGAGACTATGCAACCTATATCGAGCAGGATGTTCTCATCATGATGCTTGACATAGACGAATTCAAGAGGGTGAATGATCAGTTTGGACATTCCGTCGGAGATTACCTTCTGAAGAAAACCGGAGATGCTCTCCTGGATAACTTCGGCGCAGAATACAGCTACCGCTATGGCGGAGATGAATTCCTGGTCATTTCCCCCAACGGCATAAAGGAAGATTTCGAGAAGTCTCTGACCGAGCTGAAGAATCAGCTGAAAGAAATCTACCTGGATGAGAAGAAGCTTCCGGTTCACTTCTCCGCCGGCTACGTCTATGGAAAAAGTGTATTAAATGATGATCTCCGCCTGATGCTCCGTCAGGCCGATGAGCTTCTGTATCAGGCGAAAAACTCCGGGAAGGATCAGTTTATCGGAGCAGCATATGACCGGACATACGCAGAAGGGATTCAGAAAAAGGAAGAAGAAGCCTTCCGCCAGGGGTAATACGATCATCAGGGGTAGTGCAGATGTAAATGCACTACCCCTGATTTTTTCGGATCTGCAGAACCTCAGTCCAGGAGTTCTCCCGCTTCCTTCAGATATCCTCCTTCGATCTCTCCTGGGCCTCGATCACCTTATCGCACCATTCATCAAACTCCGGATCCTCCACCTGGCACTCCGGATGACTGAGCACATAATCCAGTGCGATCTTCACACCCTGATCAAAGCGGACCAGAGTCCGCATATCCGGAACCACCCGTTTCAGCTTGCTGTTGTCAAAAACCACCGAGACGGACTTATCTCCGATCAGACTTCCTTCAAAATCATAACCGTATTTATCGCCTACTGCTGACAGATAGGAGGATGCCACATAGTATGGCTTCAGCTCAACTCCCAGCCCAGTTCATTCACCAGACGTTTCACGATCGCCGTACTGATCGTCCCGGTTCCTCCGATAAATAAAGCCTTCATATTCAGCCCTCCTTTGAATCATATCTGCATGCCGTAAGCACAACGTTCGCGGTCCTTTGACCCCGGTATCATTCTTATAAAATCATTATATTCGGATAATTTCGGGAAAAACAGAAAAAACTATACTAATTTTGCCCATTTTTTGCTATTATATCCTTTGTGGACTGGCAGACATCCATGCCATAGCTACGAAACAGAAATTCCACATGGAGGAACTATATAAATGGCGTGCAAAAGAGAAGCCCGTGAAATCATAAACTATCCCGGAACCCATGGTGTATGCTTTACTTCTAAAAACTCCGCTTCTTCATATCCTGTCCACTGGCATAATGATGTTGAGCTCATCATAGCCTTGAAGAACGGAGTAAAATTCCAGATCAAGGACACAACCTACTCTCCGGAGAAGGGCGATATTCTTGTGATCTGGCCCAGACAGCTGCATGAACTGATCCAGGCGCCGAAGGATGGCACAGAACTGATCCAGTTTTCCATCCTTCTGGTTGAGAAGCATCTGGATCTGATGTCCGTATCCAAATTTGTCAGAGAGTTCAATCATCTTCCCTGTAGTGATCTGCCGGAGCTCACTTCCGATATCGCAGACAAAATCTATCAGATCAAAGAGGAACTCTCTTCCGATAACCTTTTTACGGAAACACGCTGCAAGATCCTGATCTATGAAACCCTTCTGATGATCGCAGAATATGCGATGAATGAGAAGAAGGAACAGATCGGTAAAGCTCAGTTCTCGGATACCACCTGGCATCATATTCACAATGCCTGCCTCTTTATCATGGAACATTCCGGCGAAAACCTGACCCAGGCCATGGTAGCCACACATGTGGGACTCAGCCCCTATTACTTCTCCCGGATCTTCCGGGAATACACTCATGCCACCTTCCCCGCTTATTTATCCCGGGTCAGAGTTCAGACAGCCATCCGCCTCCTGGCGGACAAGAATCTGTCCATCACCGAGTGTGCATTTACAGCCGGATTCCAGTCAACCACTGCATTCAACAAGGTGTTCCATGAGATTACCGGGCATTCCCCCCGGGAGTACCGAAAGCTTCTTCAGTGATTCCCCTGCAGATTCAGATTCCTTTCGGGATGATCACGTAAAATGATCGCAGCCAGTTCAGCTGCGATCATTCTTTATACTATTTTTTTGTTACATATCCCTTCTTACCGAAGTAATACTTCTTTCCATTGATGGTCGCCCATTGACTCTTCAGGTAATTACCCTTGGTATCCTGATATCTCTTTCCGTTCTTGGTATTTTTCCAACTGAACTTGTATTTATAGGTCTGGGCACCGGTCTTATTGAACTTCACGCCGTTCACGTATTCATTTTCAACCCGGTATCCGTTGGCCCGGAAGTAATACCGCTTCCCGTCGATGGTTGCCCACTGCTTCTTCAGATAATTTCCTTTGCTGTCTACATACCGGGTTCCCTTCTTCGTAGTCTTCCAGCTGTATTTGTATGCATAGGTCTGAGCACCGCTCTTGTTGAACCGGTATCCTTTCAGATACTCGCTGACCGCCATGTACCCGTCCTTCTTGAAGTAATATTTCTTACCATTGATGGTTGCCCACTGTTTCTTCAGATAATTCCCCTTACTGTCAACATAACGGGTACCCTTCTTCGTAGTCTTCCAGCTGAACTTATAGGCATAGGTCCGGGCGCCGCCCTTATTGAATTTATATCCGCTCAGGTACTCATTCTCTGCCCTGTATCCGGTCTTTCTTAAGTAATACTTCTTTCCGTCGATGGTTGCCCACTGCTTCTTCAGAGCATTTCCCTTGCTGTCAACGTACTGCGTTCCCTTCTTGGTCGTCTTCCAGCTATACTTGTAAGCGTAGGTCTGAGATCCGTCCTTATTGAACTTATAGCCGTTCACAAACTCATTTTCCGCTCTGTAACCGTTCTTTCGGAAGTAATACTTCTTACCGTCGATGACAGCCCACTGACCCTTCAGGGCATTGCCCTTACTGTCTACATACTGAGTGCCGTTCTTCGTGGTCTTCCAGTCTGCCTTGTAGGGATGCGTCGTGCTGCGGAAACCGTTCTTGCCGTAGTAAATGCCGTCAACCCACTCGTCGGAGTAAGCCTTCTCACCGTACTGCGGGATCACATCCGCCTTGATGCCGGTGAAGACGTAGTAACGATCTTCATCCACCGTGGTTCCCATAACGTAGCATACGCCGTCATAGGCTGCCGTTACAATGCCCAGTGTGGGCCGTTCGGAGAGCACCTTCGACTGTTTGGTCATCTTCTTTCCGTCATAGCTCAGCAGGTAGCTGTCTGTAACAACACGATCGTTCTCATCCGTAAAGATCGGTCCGAACAGCAGAAGGCCGTTCTTTGTTGCAACGCCGTTGCAGCAGCTCTGCGCATGGGGATTTATACCCTCAAACAGATCCTCCGAATCGATATCCACCGAACTCTTCGGCTCTGTCCCGTTAAAGAGGACCTTCTGAATCCCCATTTCAGTGGCTGAACCGATATCAGTCCCCGAAAGCACATATAAGGTGCCGTCCTCCGTCACGCAGATGCATTTTCTCTTTCCGCTGACATTGATCTCCTCATCCTTACAGTCTTTTATCTTCATGGTTTCCGGATTCAACTGCCGGATACTCGAAATCGGGCCCACCATCTTTCCGTTTCCGTAGACGCCTTCCTGGCCGCCC
>CADBOW010000155.1 GCA_902796375.1 uncultured Lachnospiraceae bacterium
CCGGACCAGCCGGATAAGCCGGACCAGCCGGATAAACCGGACCAGCCGGATAAGCCGGACACCCCGGATAAGCCGACGACACCGGATATTTCGGAGAAAGATGATACACCGAAGACGAATGATGATACGCCCCTCGTTCCGGTTGCCGGAATGATGCTCCTGTCTATGGCAGGCTTCACCGTCGTAGCTTCCAGAAAACGCAAAATGAAGCGTGATGAAAAGAAGAAATAAAGGTGGATCAGAAGCAAAAGAAGTAAATACATAAGTAAACAGGGCGGTCCTGCCGATGAAACAGGATCGCCCTGATCTTTATGTCTGATTCTCTTTCCGGGGGATCTGTGCCAGAATGATCGCTGCAAACATAAGAACACAGCCGATCAGCTCATCACGTGAAAGCGTCTGTGACAGGATCAGAAGGCCTGCAATAACGGAGACTACGGATTCCAGACTCATTATGAGAGCGGCCAGTGTCGGATTCACATCCTTCTGACCGACCACCTGAAGTGTGTATGCCACGCCGCAGGAGAGGACTCCGGCATACAGGATGGACCATTTTGCATCCCAGATATTCGACATGGAAACCGCTTTATGGAATACTCCGGAATCCAGAATAAGCATTCCCGGCAGACTCAGGATTCCTGCGGAGAAAAACTGTATGCAGGAAAGGCCTATGCCATCTGCCCCCTTTTGATTGAAATGATCTACAGCAGTGATATGGATTGCAAATACAAGTGCACATCCGAGAAGCAGAAGATCGGATGTCCGGAAATTGAAGCTGCCCCCGAAGCCGATACAGAGAAAATACAGTCCGCAGACTGCCAGGATCACACCGATCCAGATAAAAAGGCCGGTTTTCTTCTTACGGAGGATTCCGATGATGGGTACCATTATGATATAAAGGGCTGTAAGAAATCCTGCTTTCCCGGCGGGTGCATCCATCATGGCGCCCTGCTGCAGGTTTGCGGCCACTGCCAGGATACATCCGCAGATGATGCCCGCGATTCCCGTGGTTTTCAGCTCCTTCTGAAACGTGTAAGCACCGGTGGGATCCTTCGGGTCAGCTACCGGGATATCCCGTTCCTGGCTTCTTCGAAATCGAATGCAGAGTATGGGTAGAAGAGTGAAGGAACCCAGAAAAAAACGGATGGTGCTGAAGGTAAACGGACCCACATTCTCCATTCCGGCGGACTGGGCTACAAAAGCGATTCCCCAGATCACGGCGGCGAGAAACAGAAGGCCGCAGTGTCCGATATTGTTTTTACTGATTTCTTTCATATGATATATCCTTTTTTGATGTTTATGACAGACAGATACATTCTATCACATTCGTCAGGTGCGGCGTAGGTTTTTCTTGCGAAATGCTTTGGGATTCGGTAAACTATACGGGAGTATGTCTACAGGAAGCTTCAGGAAAGGATCGGAAAGGAAAATGCGGTTTTTAGTACAGAGAGTAAGTCATGCTTCCGTAACTGTGGAAGGGCAGGAAACCGGAAGGATCGGGCAGGGCTTTTTCGTTCTGATCGGCGTGGAGGATGCGGATAATCAGGCAGTTGCAGATAAGATGATCAGTAAGCTTCTGGGCCTCCGGATCTTTGAGGATGCGGATGGAAAGAGCAATCTGGCGCTTTCCGATGTGGGAGGAGAGCTGCTGCTGATATCCCAGTTTACCCTGTATGCGGACGCACGGCACGGAAACCGGCCGTCCTATATTCAGGCAGGGAAGCCGGAATTTGCGAATGAGATGTATGAATATATCGTGGACAGCTGCCGAAATAAGGGCTATGTTACAGAAACCGGAGTTTTCGGGGCGGAGATGAAATGTCAGCTCCTGAATGACGGGCCCTTTACAATCTGGCTGGATTCCCATGAAATCTGTCCGAAGCTGCATGAGAATCTGTAAATCACCGGAGGAGATCTATGGAAAAAATACTGATCGCAGAAGATGATGCGGACCTTCTGAAGCTGTTTCGGACGGTACTGAAGAAAGAAGGCTATGAGGTGGTCACCGCAGAAGACGGCCTGATGGCATTTCGCTATCTGAAGAAGGAATATGTGGATCTGATCATTTCCGATATCATGATGCCGAATATGGATGGTTATCAGCTGATCCGGGCGCTCAGGGATGCGGGACAGAAGACGCCGATCCTTCTGATCACTGCAAAGGAAGGCTTCGACGATATGCGAAAGGGATTCGCCCTCGGTACTGATGACTATATGGTAAAGCCGGTCAATATGAACGAGCTGGTTTTACGGGTGGGCGCCCTGATCCGCAGAAGTCAGATGCAGAATGAAAGGAAGCAGACCTTCGGCCCCATAGAGCTGGAAATGGATACCATGATCATGAAGGTGGGGGAGGAGGCTCAGGTTCTGCCGCAGAAAGAGTTTATGCTTTTGTATAAGCTTCTATCATCTACGGGGAAGACCTTTACCCGGCAGCAGCTGATGGATGAGATCTGGGGATCGGATTCTCCCAGTGATGTACGGACCGTGGATGTTCATATCAACCGTCTCAGGGAGAGACTCCGCGATATCCCGGTCTATGAGATCGTTACCATAAGAGGGCTCGGTTACAAGATCATTTATAAGGAAACTCCCGGAATACAGCAGTCCTGACAGGATCTGATCGAATATGATAAAGAAGAAAAGGAAACTGAATATCTTTTTTCTGCTTCACATGATCGTAACTACGGTTCTGATCATATTTCTGTCCGCCATCATTGCGATCTATCTGAGGGGAAGGGAGCAGCTCCAGAACTCGAACCGTCTGACCCCGGTGCTTTTTTTCCTTTGGATCACTGTGGCAACCATTGTGGCGAACCTGATCCTGTATCATAAAATGCGCCGCGTGTTTCAATCGGTGGAGGGTCTGAACCAGGCGACGGAAAAGGTGGCCAGGGGCGATTTCAGCATAGAGGTCCGGCCGGATGAGCATTTGCATATCTCCGAGATCGAGGAGCTCTATGATTCCTTCAACCAGATGGTGCGGGAACTGGGAACCATCGAAACCCTGCGGGATGATTTTGTGGCAAATGTTTCACATGAGATGAAGACACCCATAGCGGCGATCGACGGATATGCCACCCTGCTGCAGGATGAATCCCTGACACCGGAGGAACGGAAGCAGCATGTGGACAGTATTCTGTATAACTGCTACCGTCTGACAGCCCTGACCGGAAATATCCTGATGCTGTCCCGGCTGGATAACGGAACGGTTCAGGTGAAGCGGGAACCCTTCCGGCTGGATGAACAGCTCCGGACGGTGATCCTCTCCATGGAGGAAAAATGGACGGAGAAGCAGATGGAACTGGATATCGAAATGGATCCGGTAACCTATCTGGGGGATGAGGATCTGATCTATCATATATGGACCAACCTGATCTCCAATGCCATCAAGTTTTCCAACCCCGGAGGCCTGCTCCAGATCCGCATGGAGGAGAATCCTTCGGACACGGGCGTGGTCTGTGTTACGATACGGGATTCGGGCATCGGCATGACCGAGGAACAGATGGAGCATATGTATGACAAGTTTTATCAGGGGGACAAATCCAGGAGCAAGGAAGGAAACGGCCTGGGGCTGGCTCTGGTAAGGCAGATCGCAGAGGTCTGCAATATATCGATCTCAGTAAACAGCAAGAGGAGAAAGGGAACCACATTTATCCTGGAACTCCCCATGGAGCCCCAGGATGTGAAATCTCCAAGAATATAGTATAAAAGGAATACAACATGAATCACTTAGACCAGAAGAAGATCAGAAACTTTTGCATCATAGCACATATTGACCACGGAAAATCCACCCTGGCGGACCGGATCATAGAGAAGACCGGAACCCTAACCCAGCGTGAGATGCAGGAACAGGTACTGGATAATATGGATATCGAGCGGGAACGCGGGATCACCATTAAGTCCCAGGCGGTCCGTATCATATATAAAGCAGAGGACGGGGAGGAGTATATCTTCAACCTGATCGATACTCCGGGTCATGTGGATTTTAACTACGAAGTGTCACGTTCCCTGGCGGCCTGCGAGGGGGCGGTCCTTGTGGTGGATGCGGCCCAGGGAATCGAAGCGCAGACCCTTGCAAATGTATATCTGGCCGTGGATCATAACCTGGAGGTTTTTCCGGTGATCAACAAGATCGATCTGCCTGCAGCCGATCCGGACCGGGTGAAAAATGAGATCGAGGATGTGATCGGGATCGAGGCGCAGGATGCACCGATGATCTCCGCCAAGCAGGGGATCGGGATCGAATCCGTGCTGGAGGAGATCGTAAAGAAGATTCCGGCTCCGTCGGGAGATCCGGAGGGACCCTTCAAGGCGTTGATCTTTGACAGCCTGTATGATTCCTATAAGGGCGTGATCATTTTCTGCCGCGTCTTTGACGGATCCATCGCCAGAGGAAGAAGGATCCGTATGATGGAGACCGGTGCCGAGGCCGAGGTGGTTGAAGTGGGTATCTTCGGTGCAGGCCAGTTCATTCCCCAGGAGGAGATCTCTGCGGGAATGGTAGGCTATATCACCGCAAGTCTGAAAAATGTAAAGGAAACCGCCGTGGGGGATACCGTGACGGATGCGGACCGACCCTGTGCCGAAGCTCTTCCGGGCTATAAGCAGGCGCGTTCCATGGTGTTCTGCGGTATGTATCCGGCGGACGGGGCAAAGTATCCGGAGCTTCGGGATGCACTGGAGAAGCTTCAGCTGAATGATGCGTCGCTTCAGTATGAACCGGAGACATCCGTGGCGCTTGGCTTCGGATTCCGGTGCGGATTCCTGGGCCTGCTTCATCTGGAGGTGATCCAGGAACGACTGGAACGGGAGTACAATCTGGATCTGGTGACCACAGCTCCCGGTGTTGTATATCGTGTATATAAAACAAATGGAGAGATGATCGAGCTGACGAATCCCTCCAATCTGCCGGATCCCTCCGAGATCGAGTACATGGAGGAGCCCATCGTTTCCGCCGAGATCATGGTGACCACGGAATTTACAGGTGCCATCATGAAGCTGTGTCAGGAACGGCGCGGAAACTATATCAGTATGGAATACCTGGAGGAAACCCGTGTTCTTCTGAAGTATGATCTGCCGCTGAATGAGATCATATATGATTTCTTCGATGCATTAAAGTCACGTTCCCGGGGATATGCTTCCTTTGATTATGAGTTGAAGGGGTATGAGCGCTCTGAGCTGGTGAAGCTGGATATTCTGATCAATCATGAGACCGTGGATGCCCTGTCATTTATCGTTTACAAGGGCTCCGCTTACGAGCGCGGCAGGAAAATGTGCGAGAAGCTGAAGGCGGAGATCCCCAGACATCTTTTCGAAATTCCGATCCAGGCGGCCATCGGAGGAAAGGTCATTGCCAGAGAGACCGTGAAGGCCGTTCGGAAGGACGTGCTTGCTAAATGCTACGGCGGCGATATCACCCGAAAGAGAAAGCTTCTGGAGAAGCAGAAGGAAGGAAAGAAGCGCATGCGCCAGATCGGAAATGTGGAAATCCCCCAGAAGGCGTTTATGTCGGTGCTCAAACTGGACGAAGAGTAAGCTACGATTCGAGGGCCTATGACACGCGGCCTCGCGCATGCTCGCATGAACGCGAGGCTGTGGGGCAGAGGCTACGGCGAAGCCGTAACCACGAACGCCGCCGCAGCCACAAGTGGCGAAGCCACGACATACGTGCGAAGCACGGATGGGCTGCGGTCGGACGAGTGGTGCGAATCGTAAAGAATATAAAAGGAATATGTTATGAAAAGAAACCTCAGTTTATATATCCACATCCC
>CADBOW010000156.1 GCA_902796375.1 uncultured Lachnospiraceae bacterium
GATAAGAAGGGCGGCGGAACCGTGAAGCCGGAGACCACACCCAACAAGAAGGTGATCATCACCAAGACCGGTAAGGTGATCGAGCTGTCCGATGAAGGAAGCCAGTCTACAACCGAGCGCAGTACCGCAACTTCGAATGTTGTAGATAATATTAACAATATCCAAAATTCTCTGAAGGATAAGTCTGAAGAAAATGTAGAATATGTAAAATCCTACATCAATGACTGGCTGGATACCGTGATGAAGAGTAAATTCGACATTGATACCATGCTTTCATTGTTTGAAGCAGAGGAATTAAGAACCAAGAGCTTCCAGGTACTTAAGAAGCTCAGAGCAGACATCCTGTAGGACAGAATACAGGATGCCAGTCCTCCTGTAAGACTGCGTTAGGTTCTTCGCAGTAAGAAAAGACCGATTTCGATCGGTCTTTTTCTTATGGAACCATATTCGGTTTGTATCCTGAACCGGATTATCTGTCCTTCAGCGGGTGCTTCTTCCGATAGCGCCACAGTACCGGCTTCTCCAGGATCCGCTTCAGCTTGATCTGCAGCTTCGTTTCCTTTGCAACCGGCTGAACCAGAATGGAGGGGAGCCTTGCGTTATTTGCACCCCAGATGTCGGTCAGCAGCTGGTCTCCGATGAAGATTACCTGTTTATGCTTCAGGTTCATTTTTCGGATCCCTTCCAGATAACCGTCTGCCTTCGGCTTGGCTGCCTTGAAAACATATTGGGGATCCGGCAGTCCTTCCACATGAAGCTCCTTTACGAAATCAGCCACCCGGGGTTCCCGGTTGTTGGAGACAAAGCAGACGGAAAAGCCGATCTCCCGAAGTCTCCGGAGCAGTGCCCGGCTGCGTTCGTCGGACATGGCATCGTGGGGGACCAGGGTGTTATCGATATCGAAAAGCAGTCCGCGATAACCCAGGTTGTACAGATGTTCAAAGTCAATGGCGTAGGTTGAGGTATAGTATTCATTTGGATAGAGGAATCGTCCCATACGATATTCCTTTCTCGTTTCTGTTATTTTGACGTCTTGTTCCGACGGATGATTCGTTCTCTCAACTTGCGTATTATATCATACCGGGCACGAACTGTCATCCTCTTTGTGGAAGAAGCGGTAAACGGATTCCGCGGCTGCCTGGTTCATTTCCGGGAGAGAGAGCAGTTCCTCCACGGAGGCATCCCGCACGGCCTCGATGGTCTGAAAATGCAGCATCAGGGCTCTCCGGCGTTTCGGGCCGATGCCCTCGATATCATCCAGAATGGAATGCACCTGTCCCTTACTGCGGAGTAGCTGGTGATATGTGATGGCAAACCGATGGGTCTCATCCTGAAGTGCTGTGATCATGTGCATGGCCTCGCTTCCCTTTGGGAAGATCACTTCCCGGTCTTTATAATAAAGCCCTCGGGTTCTGTGGTGATCGTCCTTAACCATGCCGCAGACCGGGATCTCGATTCCCAGGCTGTCCAGCACCATTTCCGCCACATGGACCTGCCCCTTGCCGCCGTCCATCATCAGTACATCCGGAAGAGGACCCAGCTTCTCATTGGTATAACGGCGGGTCAGAACCTCCTTCATGGAAGCGTAATCATCCGGGCCTTCCACGGTCCGGAGTCGGAATTTCCGGTAGGCATTGCGGCGGGGCTCTCCATTTTCAAAGACCACCATGGATGCTACGGAATGGTATCCGGAAATGTTGGAAATATCGAAGGCCTCCATACGGGCTGCGGTCCGGATCTGCAGCAGATCCGCGATCTCCTGAACTGCGCCGGTGGTGCGTTTTTCGTGCTTTTTGATCCGCTCCATATCCTGTTCCAGAACCAGTCTGGCATTATCCTCCGCCAGCTTCAGCAAGCCGGCCTTGTCACCGCGCTGAGGGTGAAGAAGTACCACCTTCCGGCGCTTCTTTTCGGAGAGATAGGAGAGCAGCAGCTCCGGCTCCGGGATGGGGATCCGGGTCAGGATCTCCTTCGGAATATAGGGTGTGCTGCTGTAATACTGTTTCAGGAATTCCAGCAGAACCTGATCATCCGATTCCTCTGCATCCGCGGACATATGGTGATTCTCCCGCCCCAGAAGCTGTCCGTCCCGAACGAAGAAGACGGAGATCACAGTGTCCTCGGCTCCTCTGGCAAAGGCTACCACATCCCGGTTGTCCTGTGTGGTATCGTTCATTCGCTGTTTATCCATGATATGTGTGATGCTGTTGATCAGATCCCGGATCTCGGCGGCCTTCTCAAACTCCATTTCCCCGGCCAGCTGCTTCATTTCCTGCTTCAACCGGCTGAGTAGATCACCGGTATTGCCGTTCAGAAAGGATATGGCCTGCCGGATCTGCTCCTGATATTCCGCCTCCGTTATGAGAGAATCGTCACAGGGGCCGCTGCACTGGCCGATCTGATAATAGAGGCAGGGACGTTCCTTTCCGATATCCCGGGGCAGCTTCCGGTTGCAGGTCCGGAGCCGGAACAGCTTCTGAACCAGCTGGATGATGTCGTGCACCGCCCTGCCGTCGGTGTAGGGACCGAAATAGCGGGATTTGTCCCGGCGCATCTGGTGGCTGTACAGGATCCGGGGATAGGGCTCGTCTACGGTGACCCGGATGTAGGGATATCCCTTGTCATCTGTCATCAGTGTATTGTAGCGCGGCCGGTATTCCTTGATCAGGTTGCACTCCAGCACCAGAGCCTCCATTTCCGAACCGGTTACGATATATTCAAAATATGCGATCTGGGAAACCATTTTCGTGATCTTGGGGGACCCCCCGTGGCCGTGTCCCTTCCGGAAATACTGCCGCACCCGATTGTGGAGAGAGGTGGCTTTGCCCACGTAAAGAATCTCCTCGCTGTCGCTGTGCATCAGATAGACACCGGGGAGGTGGGGCAGTTTCTTCAGTTCCTCTTCTATATCGAATTCTTTCATGGAATCATTCTAACATATATGGCAAAAAAACGCTATCTATGATAAAATAGCTAAGGGATTGCCCGTGCGAAGCGCGGGATTGCCCCTATGGAGCTCTGTTATAGAACATGAAATAGGAGAAGGACGATGAATGTAGAGTACAGTGTGAAACTGTCTGATTTTATCAGGAAACTGAATTTGAGGAATCATACGCCTGAGATTGACACGGAGAAGATCCTGATCACAGATCCGGATATCAACCGTCCGGCACTGCAGCTGGCAGGATTCTTTGAGCATTTTGATTCGGCCCGTGTACAGATCTGCGGAAATGTGGAGCACGCATATCTGGCGGACATGCATACGAGAGAGGAGAATATCGAGATCTTCGATAAGCTGTTCCAGTTCCCGATCCCATGCCTGGTGTTCTGCCGTGATATCGAGCCCTATGATTTCATAGTAGAGGCCGGCCGGAAGCACGGGATCCCGATCCTGACCTCCGCGTTTACCACATCGAATTTTGTACATGAAGCGGTTCGCTGGCTGCATGAGGAGCTGGCGCCCCGGATCTCCATCCATGCGGTTCTGGTGGATGTATTCGGTGAGGGAGTTCTCATCATGGGGGACAGCGGAATCGGTAAGTCCGAGGCGGCTCTGGAGCTGCTGAAGCGGGGACACCGTCTGGTTGCGGATGATGTGGTGGAGATCAAGAAGATCAGTGATGATCAGCTGATCGGACAGAGCCCTGCCATCACCAGACATTTTATAGAGCTTCGGGGTATCGGCATCATAGATGTCAAGACCATGTTCGGTGTTGAATGTGTTAAGATCTCCCAGCAGATCGATCTGGTGATCAATCTGGAGGAGTGGGATAAGGATGCGAATTATGACCGCATGGGCCTGGAGGATCAGTATGTGGAATTCCTCGGAAATAAGGTGGTCAGCCATAATATACCCATCCGTCCCGGTCGAAACCTGGCCATCATCGTAGAGTCGGCGGCGGTCAACCACCGTCAGAAGAAGATGGGATATAATGCGGCTCAGGAAATGTACCGCAGAGTCATGGAAAATATTCAGAAAAAATCATAATAAATGCTATTAAGGGAGGGTGTAACTATGGCAAGCTATGTGTTCGGAGTCGATATCGGGGGAACCTCAGTGAAGATCGGTCTTTTTTCCGCAGAAGGAGAGCTGCTGGATAAATGGGAGATCACAACAAGAACCGATGACGGCGGTGCTTATATCCTGAGTGATATAGCAGCATCCGTAACCGCAAAGATGGAGGAGAAGTCTCTTGCGAAGGAGGATGTGATCGGTGTCGGTATGGGCGTACCGGGTCCGGTCCGGGACGACGGTACCGTGATCAAATGCGTCAATCTGGGCTGGGGCGTATTCAATGCCGCAGAGGAACTGAGCCGGCTTCTGGATATGAAGGTGAAGGTGGGAAATGATGCAAATATGGCTGCTCTCGGTGAAATGTGGCAGGGCGGCGGCAAGGGCCACGCGAATATCGTGATGGTAACCCTCGGAACCGGTGTCGGCGGCGGGATCATTCTGGATGGAAAGATGCTGGCCGGTGTCAACGGAGCCGGCGGTGAGATCGGACATATGACCATGGATATCAATGAAACCGATATCTGCAACTGCGGGAAGAAGGGCTGCTTGGAGCAGTATGCTTCGGCAACCGGTATCGTCCGTCTGGCAAACAAGGCGCTGAATGATACGGATCGTCCTTCCAAGCTCCGGGAGGTGCAGTACATTTCCGCAAAGGAGATCTTTGATGCGGCAAAATCCGGTGATGAGCTGGCCAGTGAACAGGTGGAAGCACTTGGGAAGAAGCTGGGTCTGGCAGCAGCGCAGATCGCATGTGTTGTGGATCCGGAGGTCTTCGTCATCGGCGGCGGCGTAAGCCGTGCGGGACAGATCATTCTGGATGTGACCGAGAAGTATTTCAGACAGTATGCGTTCCATGCCTGCAGAAATACCACCTTTGAACTGGCAGTTCTGGGGAATGATGCGGGGATGTACGGCGGAGCAAGGGCGGTTCTCGGCTAGCTGCGGGTGATGGGAACAGGTTGTGAAAAATGACGGATAAACCTTGTTTTTTCCGAAATTTTCGTTAAAGTTTATTCATTGTAAATGCGGGCGCTATCATGTATAGTTTATGATAGCGCTCGAAGTATGTCCGGCGGTATGTCTTCATGACGGAGTGATCCGCTTCGGAAGAGGATGATCTGTCGTCCCTGCGGAGGGTAAAGCGGAGGATCAAAGAATCGGGATATGGATTTCTTATATAATGAACCCATGAAGCTTCATACAACATTTCGGACCGGCGGCCCTGCTGCCCGGTTTTGTTCGGTTTCCTCCAAAGAGGAGCTCCTTTCGATCCTTTCGGAGCTGGAGGGACAGGGAGAGAAGCCGGTAATCATCGGAAACGGAAGCAATCTTCTGGTGAGTGACCGGGGGATCGACGGTACCGTGATCGAGATCGGAGAGCATTTTCGTGGAATCTCCGTGGACGGAAATGAGATATATGCCGAGGCCGGCGCACCTTTGTCGGCCATCGCCGCAGCAGCCAGGGATGCAGGACTGGAGGGCCTTGCCTTCGCATCCGGGATCCCGGGAACTCTGGGGGGAGCCATCTCCATGAATGCAGGGGCCTATGGCGGCGAGATGAAGGATGTGATCATAGCAGTGGATGTGATTCGGGATGGCAGGATTCAGAGAATCAGCGGTGAGGATATGAAATTCGGATACCGTCACAGCATCTGCCATGAGGAACCGGTCATCGTGGTGGGCGCCCTGCTTGCCCTGAGACCGGGGGACAGGGAATCCATTGCAGAGGAGATGAAGGAGTTGAACCGCAGGCGCAGAGAGAAGCAGCCCCTGGAGTATGCCAGCGCCGGATCGACATTTAAAAGACCGGAGGGCTATTTCGCAGGTAAGCTGATCCAGGATGCGGGACTTGCAGGCTATCAGATCGGCGGAGCGCTGGTTTCGAAGAAGCATTGCGGATTTGTGATCAATCAGGGAGATGCGACCTCGGAGGATATCTTTCGCCTGATCCAGCATATCATCCACACGGTAGATGAGAAATTCCAGGTACAGCTGGTGCCGGAGGTACGGATGCTGGGAGAGTTTCGGCAGTAGGAGGTGGACACATGCGTTTCGTCATAGTTACAGGAATGAGCGGAGCAGGAAAATCGACTGCACTCCGGACCATGGAGGATCTGGGTTATTTCTGTGTCGACAACCTGCCGGTGCTTCTGATCGAAAAATTTGCGGAGATCTCGAGAGATCCGAACTTTAAATATGACAAGGTTGCAGTGGGGATCGATATCCGGAGCGGAAGAAAGCTGGATGATCTGTCTCTGGTGCTTTTGAATCTGAAGAATGATAATTTCACCTATGAGATCCTGTTTCTGGATGCAAATGATGCAGAGCTGGTCAAGCGCTTCAAGGAAACCCGGCGGGACCATCCGCTGGCAAGAGGCGGAAGACTGGAGGACGGGATCGCCGAGGAACGGGGCAGGATCGCGTTCCTGCGGGAATTCGCCAACTATATTGTTGACACCTCAGGACTGCTGACCCGGGAACTGAAGAAGGAAGTCAAGAAGATCCTTTCCAAGGGGAAGGAATACTCCAATATGATCGTATCCATCGTGTCCTTCGGATACAAAAACGGGATTCCCAGAGATGCGGATCTGGTCTTCGACGTGCGGTTTCTGCCGAACCCCTACTATGTGGAGGAGCTGAAGAAGCATACCGGTGAGGAAGAACCGGTTCAGAACTATGTCATGCAGAGCGGAGAGGGAGAGGAATTCCTGAATAAGCTTTATGACATGCTGGAATATCTGGTTCCGCGATTTGTGGAGAATGAAGGGAAGAATCAGCTGGTGATCGCCATCGGCTGTACGGGGGGACGTCATCGCTCCGTAACCATTGCCAACCTTCTGTACGATAGATTGCAGACACTTCCGTACTCTGTACGTGTGTTCCACAGAGATATCGGAATGGATACCTTGATCAAGGGTGAGTGATTATGTCATTTTCATCAGAACTGCGTTCTGAATTATGTAAGAAGATCGAACGGGCGGCCCATTGCAGGATCGCCATGCTGGCCGGGATCATAACTCTGGACGGGAAAATGAAGCTCCAGGACGGACGCAGGTGCATGTCCGTTCGGATGGAGAAGGACGAGGTGGTGGAAACTCTCATTCGACTTCTGCAGATGGTCTTCGATATCCGGGAAGAGGAGCTGGAGATCGTTCCCCGGACACAGGAGGGAGCCAGGATCCGAATCTATGATGCGGACCGGATCGATCAGATCATGAAAACCCTGAAGCTGACAGAGCTGGAGGACCGGCTGGATGTGGACGAGATCGTCCTGTCCAGAAACTGCTGCAGGATCGCATTTCTGCGGGGGGCTTTTCTGGCGGCGGGCTCTGTGGCCAATCCGGAATCCCAGTATCAGCTGGAGATCGTGACGGGCCGGGATTCCGTAACACACCATGTTCTTACATCCATGGCCAGCTTCGGTGCGGAAGGCCGTGTGACGGAACACAGATACAGTCAGGTGGTATATCTGAAGGATGCGGACGGGATCTCCGAAACCCTGGGGCAGCTGGGGGCGGCGAGTGCCATGATGGAGTTTGAGAATATCCGTATCGTCAAGGGGATTCGGAATAATATCAACCGTGAGGTGAACTGTGATACCGCAAATATTGCGAAAACCGCAAATGCGGCAGTGCGGCGTATCGAAGAGATTCAGATGATCGACGCTGCAGTGGGGCTGGACAGCCTTCCGTCCGGATTGCGGGAGCTGGCAAAAGTCCGTCTGGAGAATCCGGATCTGTCTCTGAAGGAACTGGGAGAAATGATGGATCCTCCCCTTGGAAAGTCCGGAGTCAATCACCGGCTTCGGAAACTCAGTGAATATGCAGCAAACCCGGAGAAGCTCCGGTAGCTGTTATTACATAGGAAACTATGAAGGAGAAATGCTATGACTACCAAAAAATGTACCATTCATCTGCCGAATTACTCTGAGGCACGTCCTGTGGCTGAGATCGTTCAGACTGCAAGCCAGTATGAGAGCAGGATCTATCTGATCTCCGGAGATAAGAAAATCAATGCAAAGAGCATCATGGGCATGATGAGTCTGTCCCTCTGCAATGACGAGGAAATCGAGGTTGAGGCGGCCGGACCGGATGAGGAAGCGGCTGTATCCGCACTCGTGGATTATATGAGTCCGGTTGCGTAAGTTTCCTTGCACAATGTTTTCTTTTATGATAAAATAAAGTGGATTTTATCTGTTCATTTTTATGCAGATTATTTTATTGTGGAGGAAGACGCAGCATGGGATTTTTCAGCAATTTAAAAGAGCACATTCCGATTATTAAAAATATTGGAAAACCCAAGTCTAACAAAAGCAGCGTGGAGCTTCAATATGACAAGGCCATGAACCTGATGGAAAATGCCAACGGGACCGAGGCGGTTGAGATCCTTGAGAAGATTGCCGATATCGGCATCATGGATCAGCAATATAAGAGCCTCGGGACCGATGCATTGAAGATCCTCAGCGGTTTCTATGAGACCGGTGCCTTTAAGAACGCCAAGGTTGAGCGTGATCTGAACAAGGC
>CADBOW010000157.1 GCA_902796375.1 uncultured Lachnospiraceae bacterium
ACGGCACATGCCACGGCTGAGGAGGCTGAGGCACGTACCGAGCAGATGCTGAATGTATATGCGGATTTCTGCGAGGATGTTCTGGCCATTCCCATGATCCGCGGACAGAAGACCGAGAAGGAGAAGTTCGCAGGTGCCATCGCCACCTATACCATTGAGGCGCTGATGCATGACGGAAAGGCATTGCAGTCCGGAACCAGCCACAACTTCGGGGACGGCTTCGCAAAGGCCTTCGGTGTGCAGTATACGGATAAGGACAATACATTAAAATATGTACATCAGACCAGCTGGGGCGTGACCACCCGTCTCATCGGAGCGGTGATCATGGTTCACGGCGACAATAACGGGCTTGTGCTTCCGCCGAAGGTTGCACCCACCCAGGTTATGATCATCCCCATTCAGCAGAAGAAGGAAGGGGTGCTCGAGGCAGCGGAGCAGCTGCAGCAGAAGCTTTCCGACCGGGTACGCGTCAAGGTGGACAAAACCGACAAATCTCCCGGCTTCAAGTTCGCAGAGCAGGAAATGCGCGGAATCCCCGTTCGGATCGAGGTGGGACCGAGAGATCTGGCCAACGGAGAAGCGGTTGTGGTCCGCAGAGATAATGGTGAGAAGCAGACCGTAAAGCTGGAGGAGCTGGAGACGCTGATTCCGCAGCTGCTTGATACGATCCAGAAGGATATGCTGGAGAGAGCAAGAGCTCACAGAGATGCACATACATATACGGTAACGAATTACGACGAATTCAAGGAAACCATTGAGACGAAGCCCGGCTTCATCAAGGCAATGTGGTGCGAGGATCGTGCCTGCGAGGATGCCATCAAGGAAGAGACCGGTGCTACCGCCAGATGTATGCCCTTCGCACAGGAGCACGTGGCAGATACTTGTGTATACTGCGGAAAGCCTGCGAAGAAAATGGTTTATTTCGGTCGTGCATACTAAGATAAGATAACGTATAACACAGGGACAGGTACAGTCAGGCTGTACCTGTTCCCGTTGGTTAATCCCAAGAACCCGGATGCCGAAGACAGGAGATATCGGATGAAGATCAGAATCCCGCAGGATGTGCTCTGGATCCTTCGAAAACTGAATAATGCAGGATATGAGGCCTATGTTGTGGGAGGATGTGTCCGGGACAGTCTGCTGGGACGTGAGCCGAACGACTGGGATATCACCACCAGTGCGGAACCTCTGCAGGTGAAGGCGCTGTTCCGGAGGACCATAGATACCGGGCTGCAGCACGGAACCGTTACTGTATTGAATCATGGAACGGGCTATGAGGTGACCACCTATCGGCTGGACGGAGATTACAGTGATCACCGCCGGCCGGAGTCGGTGACATTTTCCCGGAATCTGGCGGACGATCTGATGCGCCGGGACTTCACCATCAATGCCATGGCCTATCATCCCGAACGTGGACTGGTGGATCTCTACGGAGGAGAGGCGGACCTGGAGAAGAAGCTGATCCGTGCGGTGGGAGAGCCGGAGGAGCGGTTTCGTGAGGATGCGCTTCGGATCCTCAGGGCGGTACGCTTTGCCGCACAGCTGGGCTTCGTCATCGAGCCCGGAACCCGGGACGCCATACGGGGGCATGTGGAGGAGCTTTCCTATGTCAGTATCGAACGGATCGAAACCGAGCTGACGAAGCTGATCTGTTCCCCTCATCCGGAAATGATGGAGGAGCTGTATCAGCTGGGGATCACGGCGAAGATCCTTCCGGAGTTCGACCGGATGATGGAGACGCCCCAGAATACGATCTATCACCGCACGGATGTGGGGCATCATACCATTGCCGTGATGCAGCAGGTTTCATCCCGGAAGGTGATGCGCTATGCGGCACTGCTGCATGATGTGGCCAAGCCGGACTGCAAGACCACGGATGAACAGGGAGCGGATCATTTTTACGGACATCCGGCAGCGGGAGCGGAGGTTGCGCGGGATGTGATGAAGCGCCTGCGGATCGAGAACAGGACCATCGATGACGCCTGTGTGCTGGTATACTGGCATGATTTCGGCCTGAAGGGAGATCTGAATGAGGTGAGCTTCCGCCGGGGCGTATCCCGGATGGGGATCGAACATTTTCCGGATTATCTGGAGCTGAGATATGCGGATATGCTGGGCCAGAGTGATTATCAGAAGGAGAAGAAGGAGGCGGATTATCAGCGGATCGTCGGGATGTACCGGCAGCTGCTGGAGGAAAAGCCGCCGCTGACGGTGAAGGATCTGGCGGTGAACGGAAAGGATCTGATGGATGCCGGAGTTCCCGCAGGACCGGAGATGGGCGAGATGCTGAAGAAGCTTCTGGACTATGTGTTGGAGAATCCTTCCCGGAACACAAAGGAAATATTGACGGAATATGTTAAGAATGCTTAATATATTCTTCACATTTGTATTAAAAGATGATACAATACTGTCGCTTATGCAGTGAATGATGCGCAAATCACAATTGCGTCAGGATAAATTACCAGGAGGCTTATAGTATGGCTGACTACATGAAGACTTATGAACAGTGGGTGAACAGTGATTTCTTTGACGAGGAGACCACGAAGGAGCTGCAGTCCATAGCCGACGATGAGGCGGAGATACGGGAGCGTTTCTTCTCGGATCTGGAGTTTGGTACCGCAGGACTTCGCGGGATCATCGGAGCCGGAACCAACCGTATGAACAAGTATGTGGTGGCACGTGCCACCCAGGGTCTGGCAAATTACATCATATCGAAGCACGGGCAGGAGCGTGGAGTCGCCATTGCATTTGACTGCCGTCATTTCTCACCGGAATTTGCAGATGTTGCTGCCTGTGTACTGGCCGCAAACGGCATCAAGGCATACCGGTTTGAATCCCTTCGTCCCACACCGGAGCTGTCCTTTGCAGTTCGGCATCTGGGATGTATCGCCGGGATTAATATCACCGCAAGCCATAATCCGCCGGAGTATAACGGTTACAAGGTATACTGGGAGGACGGCGCGCAGATCACGCCTCCCAACGATATCGGGATCATGCTTGAGGTGCGGAAGCTGTCCATCGAGGATTCGAAGATCATCACCCTGGAGGAGGCCAAGGCCAGGGGTCTGTATCAGGTGATCGGCCAGGAAGTGGACGATGCATATATTCAGGAGCTGAAGAAGCTGGTGATCCATCAGGATACCATCGATCAGTATGCCGGGGATATCACAGTGGTATATTCACCGCTGCACGGTACCGGAAATGTACCGGCCCGCCGGATCCTGAAGGAGCTTGGTTTTACAAATGTATATGTGGTTCCGGAGCAGGAGCTGCCGGACGGTGATTTCCCCACGGTTTCCTATCCGAATCCCGAAGCGGAGGAGGCATTTGAACTTGCCCTGAAGCTTGCTAAGGAGAAGGATGCGGATCTGGTTCTGGCTACGGATCCGGATGCGGATCGTCTGGGGGTATATGTCAAGGATACGACCTCCGGAGAGTATAAGTGCCTCACCGGAAATATGTCCGGTTCCCTTCTGGCGGAATATGAGATCTCTCAGATCAAGGCCACACGCGGACTTCCCTCCGACGGTCGTCTGATCAAGTCCATCGTAACGACCAATATGGCTGCCTGCATCGCAGATGCCTACGGGGTCAAGATGGAGGAATGTCTCACCGGCTTCAAGTTCATCGGTCAGAAAATGCTTTCCTATGAGCACAGCGGTCATGGAACCTATCTCTTCGGTTTCGAGGAGAGCTACGGATGCCTGATCGGAACACATGCCAGAGATAAGGATGCCATCGTGGCAACCATGGCACTTTGTGAGGCGGCAACCTACTACAAGTCTCAGGGCAAGACACTCTGGGATACCATGATCGACATGTATGAGAAATACGGATACTGGACAGACAGTATCTCTACCATAACCATGAAGGGCGTGGACGGGATCGAGAAGATCAAGTCCATCATGAAGCTCCTTCGGAAGAATATCCCCACAAATATTGCCGGTTACGATGTGATCGCAGTAAGGGATTATGATACGGACATTGTCCGGAATCTGCATACCGGTGCCGAGACGCCGACCTTCCTTCCCAAGTCGGATGTACTGTATTTTGAATTATCGGATGATGCATGGCTTTGTGTAAGACCTTCCGGTACAGAGCCGAAGATCAAGTTCTATTACGGACTGAAGGGAACCTCCCTGGAGGATGCCGAGAAGCGTTCCAACAGCTTCCGACAGAAGCTGCAGGGGCTGATCAGCAGTCTGGTAAATGCGTGATCAAACTGGATGAATCTACTGCAACCTCCCGGGTGTCGCATCTGAGAGGTTACAGTTTTGTTTATGGATAAGAAAGGAAAAGCAGATGATTCACAAGAAATGGAAGTGGAGCTCCTTGATCCTGATCCTCTTCGCTGCGGTATTTATCACAGGAAGCTGGTCGGTTATGGCAAATCCTCCCGGCGTTTCCATGGGTACGATCCAGGTGGAGGACTACTATGACAAGCTGAGAGAGGCCTTCTATCAGGGAACCTATGATGAGGTGGGAGCCTGCAACGGATGGGTGGAACGGGTGATCAACAAGTCCGGTCTCATCGGAGAGCTTAAGGTGGATGGAACTACGGTTCTGGAGCTGAATGATGCTCTGAAGAACAGTGATTACTGCACCCTGGTGGCAAGCCGCGAGGGCGGTCAGTCCGACTATCAGGAAGCCACCGATCAGATGATCGAGGACGTAAATGCAGGAAAGATCAAGGCCGGGGACATCCTCATTTTCACAAAGAATATGAATGATCCGGATCATACTCCGAATCCGCACTGGCTGCATGCGGCAATTATGATGAAGGAGACCTTCGACGGTAAGGTGGATAACTATTTTGATTATGCACTGACCCGCTGGAAGCTGGAATACATCGGTTATCCCACCATGGCACACGCCCTGGCCGAGATGTTCGGTGTGGAATATTACACGCCGCTGACCTCTCCGTCCTCTCTGGAGGGTGAGGATGACGGTTCCACCGGTTACTATGTATATCGTCTTGAGCCGAAGAAGTATGAGGAGGCTCAGAAGAAGCTGGCGGAAGAGAAGAAGGCCAAGAAGGAAAAGAAGGAAACAAAGACGGAGGCGCCGAAGCAGACGCAGCCGGCCACACCGGCCACCACTGCCGCTAATACCTCGGTAACGGAGGAGACCGGCGAGAACTCCGTATCTGCGGAGACACAGAATCAGGGAGGAGTCAGCAAGGGAAGCAATCTTGGCGCGATCTTCAGTCTGCTGATCGCAATCCTGACCGTGCTGCTGCTGTTCTTCTGTGTACTGATCCTTTAGCAGGAACGGTTCCGGTTTATGGGGGATTTATCTGATAAGAGAAAGAGGATTTGATATGAATAGTAAATCGCAGGTTTTCAGTGCCATTCTGATCACTGTGGTCACCATGATCTTCATCGTGGCGGTCGGGATCGGGACACTTGGAAAAACGAAGGTGAACTATGTGACCGAGGTTCAGGTGAAGAACGGGTCCATCGAAAATGATTTCGGACAGTCGATCTACCTGAAGTCCCCCGGGACAAAATGTACCTTCGAGATCGCTGCCGAAGGATCGAAGGAACTGGTTTCGGACTTTATGGTTTATAAGGATTCCGCGAAAATGGATTCCTATCTCCTGATCACTCCGTCGGATCCGGTGAAGGCTTCGGAGCCTATGGACATCACCGGGGATATGATCATGATGAAGGTGAGCCGCCGCATCGCCGAGGGTGCGCAGCTGAAGGACGGAACCTATAATATCGCATATTCCATTACGGTACGGAGCACCGGAGGGGCAGGCGGCGTGTTTACCATGATCCTGATCTCCGTTGCCGCAGTGATCCTTGCCATTTTATTCCTCAGCTTCGAGGGAAACAAGGATCAGACCCTTCCCAAACGCAGGATCCGTATGCGGGGAAGAGCATATACCAACGGCTTCCTGGTCATGGGGATGATGATGCTGGCATTTGCGCTGATGAGCGGTTTCATCGATCATTTTCCCTTTACCCTGTTTCAGGCAGGCCTGATCTCCGTTCTGGTGGGGGCTACGGTATTCCTGGTGTCAGCAAACCGGAATCGTGGCTTTACATCGATCCGCAGAAAGAGGGGCGGCCTGGTACTGATCTTTGCGATCATCGCAGGCGTGAATCTTTTCGCGGTGCTCCTGGATCTGGTGATCAAGCAGTCGGCTGCTTCAGCGTCCATCGCCAACGGAACGCTGGGTAACTGGGTGGTCAATGCAGTGGCTGCGATCTGCTCCTTCATCGTGATGATGGATCTGCTGACGCAGAATGCCAAGGAATCAGTAGAGCGTGAAAGCTCCCGGCGGAGGGTGGAAGAGTGAAGATGAAGAAATGGATTCCGGTGCTTCTTCTGATCATCGGAATATTTATGGCACAGCTGCCCGGGACCGAGGCGGCGATCCCTTCGGTGAAGATGGGAACTGTGCAGGTTGAGTCCTATTACAATACACTGAGAAAAGCATTTTACCTGGACAGCTATGATGGCGCAGGAGCCTGCAACGGCTGGGTAGAGCGGGTCATCGACAAGTCCGGACTGGTGGGAGAATTCAAGGTAGGCGGCGACGTGGAGGATCTCTACAAGGCCATGGACGAAAGCAGCTACTTCGAGCTGGTGGCATCTCTGGAGGGCGGACAGTCCGATTACCAGAAGGCCAGTGACCAGATGGTGAAGGATGTGAATTCCGGGAAGATCAAGGCCGGAGACATTGTGATCTACACAAAGAATATGACGAATCTGTCCGCAGCCGGACCCCACTGGCTGCATGCGGCGATCGTTATGAAGGAGCTTTACAGCGGTTCGGTTGTAAACTATGTGAATTCCGGGCTGACACGTTGGAAGTCGGGCTATATCGGTTATCCCACCATCGCCCATGCACTGGCGCCGGCCTGGGGCGTGGAATACAAGACACCCATGACCACACCCTCCACCAAGGAGGCGGACGACGGCGGCTCCACCGGCTACTATGTATACCGGATCGTTACGGAGAAGGATGAAAATGCGGTAGAGTCCGGCTGGGTCCAGATAGACGGCAAATGGTATCATTATGAGAAGAATTTCAAGCAGACCGGCTGGCAGAAAATCAGCGGGAAATGGTATTATTTCGATAAGTCCGGCGTGATGCAGACCGGCTGGCAGAAGATCGGCGGGAAGTGGTACTTCCTGAAGAGCAGCGGCGTGCTGAAGACCGGCTGGAAGAAGAGCGGAAGAAAATGGTATTTCCTGAAGACCAGCGGAGTGATGCAGACCGGATGGAAGAAGCTGTCCGGAAACTGGTATTATTTCCGCAGAAGCGGCAGTATGGTGACCGGCTGGAAGAAGATGTCAGGCAACTGGTATTATTTCGGGAAGGACGGGGTAATGGCAGCTGCCAAAAGCATGGAGATCTCCGGAAAGAGTTATATCTTTGACGGCTCCGGCGTATGCAGGAATCCCTGATCCGATGAATCGAGCAGGAAGCAAAAAGATCCTTTGGGCGTAAGCCCGAAGGATCTTTTTGGGTTCATGTGGCGTTTCATTCTGCCGGATCTGCCACCGGCTCCCTGCAATCGTCCATAGTCAGGGTGCGAAGCTCCGCATCGCTGACATCCTTTACGGAAACGATCCGGGTGGCCTGACGTTCGATGCAGCGCTCGATATAATTCCGGACCTCGCGGGCATTTGCAAAATTCGGCTCGTGGGCCTTGGAACGGGCATCCAGATATTCCCGGATATAGACTGCGGTCTCTTCATCCGGACTGTATTCCTGCTTCTTACACATGGATTCGAAGATCCGGTAGAGCTCCTCGCCGGTATAATCCTTGAAGAAGATATTCTTGTTGAACCGGGATTTCAGCCCGGGATTGGAATTCACAAATTCCTCCATCAGCTCCGTATAGCCGGCAACGATGACGATCAGATTGTCACGGTTGTCCTCCATCCGCTTCAGGAGCGTATCCAGAGCTTCCTTTCCGAAGTCCTTCTCATCCTTCCCGGCGGTCAGGGTGTAGGCTTCATCTATGAAGAGGATGCCTCCGATGGCGCTGTCGATCACCTCTGCCGTTTTGGCGGCGGTCTGTCCGATATATCCCACCACCAGATCCGAACGGTCCACCTCCACCAGCTGTCCGCCGGTCACAACGCCCAGAGCCTTGTAGATCTTGGCCAGCAGACGGGCCACGGTGGTCTTTCCGGTTCCCGGATTTCCGGAGAATACCAGGTGCAGAGTGATGTCCGGCTGCTTCATGCCGCGCTCCTCCCGCATTTTCCGGACCTTGATCAGGTTGATCAGATTCGTGAGATCCTGCTTTACCGCATCCAGACCCACCAGGGAATCCAGCTCCTCCATCAGCTCCTCCAGAGTCTTTTCCTTCTCCGGGGGCTTCGGCGGGGTGCCCGGTGCGGGTGCGCCTTCCTTCTGCTTCGCCGTGCTGGTCACACTGGAGGGATTGGAGAAGGAACCGCGCAGCTTGGCGGCCTGGATGGAATCGGCGGAGATCAGCTCGCCGGCATTTCCGATATTATAGAGTCCGAATTCCTTCAGGAAATTATTCAGCATGGTAATGTAATTGGAGAGATTTCCGATCTCCGTTACACTGGAGCCGTTTCCGGAACCGATGGTAAACTCGGTGCCCAGATCGTTAAAGGTATCCACCACCACCCGGGAGAAGGCCCGGCCCAGGGAATCTCTCCTTGCGCCGCCGGACAGATCATATTTCGCGAAATAGGTCAGAGAACGTGGAACGGTGTTGATGAATTCCGGCTTCAGGCTCCGGTCATACCGGAGTGACAGGAACTGCCTGAGATCGATATACATGGTCAGATATTCCATGATGAAGGTGCGCTCATATTTCGTGTCCGAGCCGTCCGGTTCATACAGGAATCCAAGAAACAGCAGATAATCAAATTTCAGCATCTCCCGCAGGGTCATGGTCCCGGGAGGCATGACGCCGCTGGCATTCACCTGATCCGCCAGCTGGAAGGTCTGCTGAACCTTTTTATATAGATCGTAATTTGTCATGATAACCCCTTTTCCTGGCTCCGCTCGTCCCTGAAAAGCCCGGGTACGTCGGCTGCCACATTTAGCATTTTACTCTATTACATGGAAAAATTCAATGAAACCTGAGTTGAATCGGGTAAAACATTTTAGTATAATGGGTTCGTGTGCAAACTCCGCTTCAAATGAAGGGAAGCTTGTGGTAAAATGTCACATGAAAGTGAGGAAAGACCTATGCGCCTGCGGCCTTGCATCGATATCCATAACGGACAGGTAAAGCAGATCGTCGGCGGGAGTCTGACGGATCAGGGCGTAGGAGAGACGAATTTCGTAGCCTCGGAGGGAGGCTCCTTCTACGGGAAGCTGTATCGGGAAATGAATCTGCCCGGCGGACATATCATCCTGCTGAATCCGGCAGGGACGGATGCGTATGAAGCGGATGTCCGGACGGCGGCGGATGCGCTGGCGGCTTATCCCGGCGGTCTTATGATCGGCGGGGGGATCACGGTGGAAAATGCGGCTTCTTTTCTGGAGCTGGGGGCGTCACATGTGATCGTAACCTCTTATGTGTTCCGGGAGGGCCGGATCGACTGGGATCGGCTGGAAGCCCTGCGGAATGAAGTGGGGAGCGAACATCTGGTTCTGGATCTTTCCTGTAAACGGACGGAGAGCGGCTACCGCATTGCCACGGATCGCTGGCAGAAGCTGACGGAAGTGGAGGTCAGTGGGGAGACCCTGGGACAGCTGAAGGAGTATTCGGCTGAATATCTGATCCACGCCGTGGACGCGGAAGGAAAACGCCGCGGGGTTGAGGAACCGCTGGCGGAGCTTCTGGGGGCGTGGGGAGAGATTCCCATTACCTATGCCGGAGGCGTAGGAAGCTTCCGGGATCTGGAGGTGCTGCGGAATGCAGGACAGGATCGGCTGGACGTAACCATCGGAAGCGCACTTTCCATCTTCGGCGGAGACATGGAGCTGGGGGAAGTGATCCGGTTTTTGAGTGAGTAAAATGAGATTCAGGTATAACGGAGGTACAGAATGAGAAAGAAGTACAGAAACCGTATTTTAGCACTGGCGCTTTCGGGAGCCATGCTGCTGGGCATGGCCGGCTGCGGGAACAAGGATGAGGCTACCACCGCCGCATCCTCAGGAACAACCGCTGCCACAACGGCCGCAACAGAAGCCGCAACCGGTGGAACGACAGCGGCAACGGAGGCTGCTACGGAAGCCGCATCCACCGGAACAACCGCTGCTACAGAGGCTGTTACGGAGGCACCCACGGAAGAAGCCAAGGAAGATATCAATGTGAAACCGGGGGATGTCATCATCGATATGAACTTTGATGACGGGGAAACCGGGAAGTTCAATGAGTATCGGAACGGCGGCGACTTCGAGATGGAGAATGTGGACAACAAGCTGGTGATCCATATCAAGAAATGCGGAAGCGTGGACTACGCGAACCAGATCTATTTCGACGGATATCAGCTGCTGCAGGGGGCTGAGTATACCATCAGCTTCGATATTTCCAGTTCCATTGAACGTCAGGTGGAATACCGCGGCGGTCAGCTGAACGGCGGGGATTATCACGCATACCAGGGCGAGTATATCAAGGTGGGACCGGAGGAGACCCACATTTCCGCTGATTTTGTCATGTCAGAGGAATCGGATCCTGCCCCCAGACTTGTATTTAATATGGGTAAGATGGAAGATATGACCGAGGATCCGGGAGAGCACGATGTTATCCTCGATAATATTCAGCTGGTGGTAAAGGATGTGACAAATGCGCAGGTTCTGGAAGGACTGCCGGATTATCCGGACGTGAACGTGAACCAGCTGGGATATCTTACGAATGACAAGAAGACGGTGGTAGTCAAGGGCAAGGATATGACATCCTTCCGGGTGGTGAATACCGAGAATGACAGCGATGTTTATACAGGAACACTGAGTCAGTTCGTGTTCCATTCCGCATCCAACTCACTGGTTCAGGTGGGAGACTTCTCAGAGGTTACCACACCGGGAACCTACAAGATCGTTACGGATGTGGGAGAGAGCTATGAGTTCCGGATCGGGGACGGGCTCTATGATGAGGTATACAAGTCCGTGGTTTATTTCCTGTTCCTCCAGCGCTGCGGCATCAATCTGTCCAAGGCAGAGGCAGGGGACTTCGCACACGCGGAGTGCCATACCGGCGAAGCGATCATTTACGGAACGGACAAGAAGAAGGAAGTGAACGGCGGATGGCATGACGCAGGTGACTACGGAAGATATGTGGTCGCAGGGGCCAAGACGGTACAGGATCTGATGCTGGCTTACGAGGATTATGCCGTCTCCGCGGATGATATGGGTATTCCGGAGAGCGGAAATAAGATTCCGGACATTCTGGACGAGGCGAAGTATGAGTTGGATTGGATGCTGAAGATGCAGGACGAGGAGAACGGCGGAGTCTACCACAAGGTAAGCTGCCTTGTGTTCCCGGAGACGGTTCCTGCAGATCAGGAGACGGATCAGCTTTATCTGGCACCGATCTCCGTAGCTGCCACAGCGGATTTTGCTGCGGTTATGGCCAAGGCGTCCCAGGTTTACGCACCCTTTGATCAGGATTTCGCAGGCAAATGCATGGCTGCGGCTGAGAAGGCGTGGGGTTATATCGAGAGCCTGAACGGGTCCTATGTAGGCTATAAGAATCCGGAGGATATCGTAACCGGTGAATATCCGGATAACGGTCTGAAGGATGAGATCTTCTGGGCTGCTGCTGAGCTTTATCTGGCAGGATATGATAAGGTGAAGGCAGATCTGAAGGGCTATCTGGACGCAGTTCCCATCGGAAGTGAGCTGGGCTGGGCTGATATCAGCGGTTATCCGTATTATGATCTGCTCCGTCAGAAGCCGGAGGGGATCGACGATGTGATGGATGAAGTAAACAAGCGTTTCATGGATCGTGTGGAACAGCTGGCAGAAAGAGCAGATGCTTACGGAATGATGCTGGAATCCAATTATCCGTGGGGAAGTAATATGACCATCGCCAACTTCGGCATGCTGATGAAGATGGCATCGAACCTGACAAATGATGATTCCTACAATCAGCTGGCGAAGCGGCAGCTGGACTATCTGCTGGGCGAGAATCCGATGGGTTACTGCTTCGTAACCGGATTCGGAAAGGTAACACCCACGCAGCCCCATCACAGACCCTCCCAGGTTGTTGGCAAGGCCATGGAAGGTATGCTGGTGGGCGGAGCAAACGGAGGTCTGGAGGACAGCTATGCCAAGGCGGTTCTGTACGGACAGCCGCCGGCTATGTGCTATGCGGATAATGCACAGACTTATTCCACCAATGAGGTCACGATCTACTGGAATTCACCGTTGATCTATCTCCTTGCCGCAACAAAATAAAGGAATGACTTCAGGAAGTAACGGTAAGGAGTGAAACATGGAAACCGATTTGATCGTTGATTCTGGAAACAAGGAGAATAATGATCCGAAAAAGCGCACCCTGGGGATGCGCTTTTTCGCGTTCTTCAGTCGTAACTGGTCCTGGCTGCTTCCGGCCATCATCGTATTTCTGCTGATGATGTTTCTGGTGATGCTGGCCGGGGTGGCGCCCTTTGGGACGAATTCCCTTTCGAGCATTGACAGTATGCACCAGTATGTGCCCTTCTTTTCCGACTATCAGAGGAAGATGCGGGGCATGGAAGGGCTTTTCTATTCCTGGAATATCGGAATGGGTCAGAACTTCATGGCGCTGTTCCTGTATTACATCGCCAGCCCGCTGAATCTGCTGCTGGTGATCGTTCCCCGGTCGGGCATTTTCGCAGTATTTACATTTCTGGTGATCTTCAAGCTGGCATTCTCCGCCGGGGCCTTCGGCTACTGGCTGTCCAGAAGGAGAGGAGGAAGATCCAACAACTTCCTGATCAACGGATTTTCGCTGTGATATGCCATCAACGCCTATATGATGGGCTACAGCTGGAACGTAATGTGGCTGGACTGCATCATGGTGCTTCCCCTGGCGATCCTGGGTATGGAACGGATCTTCCGGAAGGAAAGCCCGAAGATGTATGTGCTTTCCATGTTTTACATCCTGTTCTGTAATTTCTATATCGCGTTTATCATCTGTATCTTTCTGACCCTTTGGTTCTTCGCCCATAAATGGGGAAGCTTCCGGAATTTCCTGCGGAGCGGTCTGGTATTTGCGGGCTGTTCTCTGCTGGCTGCCGCCATGGCGGCCTTTGCGCTGCTCTCCGCCTATCTGGGGATCATGACCACATCCTCGGCGGGGAAAGGCTTTCCGAAGTTTGAATTCTACGGAAATATCTTCTCGCTGCTGAAGCAGCATTTCTTCCTGACGGTGCCTCTGGAAATGCAGAGCTTCGACGGAGGACTGAATGCCTACTGCGGCGTCTTTACGGTGCTGCTGTTCTTCGTATTTCTGTTTAGTGACCGGATCTCACTTGCGGAGAGGATCCGTAAGCTGCTGCTGATTGCAGTTCTGGTCCTCAGCTTTAATACCACCACGCTGAATTTCATCTGGCACGGCTTCCATGATCAGTACGGGATTCCCAACCGGTTTTCCTTCGTATACATTTTTGCGCTGCTCACTCTGGGGTATGAGGCGTTCGTCCGGCTGAAGCAGACCAGCGTGCTGCGTCTGTCTCTGGCAGGGTCGGCCACCATCATTTTCTTCTTCCTCTGCTTCTGGTACGGAGATCCGAATGAGCTTCTGCCCTCGGGTGCGATCCTTGCCATCACACTGGCACTGGTTGTGGCTTATATGGTGTTCATTTTCCTGCGGAAGATGGGCGGAATGAAGGTCCTGACCAGCAGTATCGTGCTGTTCAGCATTTTCGCTGTGGAGCTGATCTCCAACGCCGTGGTGGGCTTTGTCAAAAACGATGTGGCCAACGGGAAGTATTATACGGAATATCAGGAGGCCATGGAGACGGCCAAGGAAAATGTGGATCATCTGACGGAGGTGAACGGCCGGATCTTCTGGCGGGAGGATCAGGCGCTGACCAGGATGCTGGACGAGTCCACCTACAATGGACTTCGCAGCGTGGGTACCTTCTGTTCCACCGTCGTGGGCGATCTGGTGGATACCATGGGAAATCTGGGCTGCTATACCGGAGTGAATGAATTCCTGTTCTATGGAGGAAATCCCATCCTGAATATGCTGATCGGCGTCAGATATATCTATGTCCGGGGAAGTGAGTATGCGGGCATCGCCAGCCGTGAAACCCCCATCTATGACGGGGGGACCGTAAAGGTTTATGAGGATCCCTACGCCCTTTCCCTGGGATACGGAGTTCCGGAAAATGTGAGAAACTGGACATCCATCGGCTCCAACCGGATCGAAACCGTAAATGATCTTGCCAGATCCCTGGCACGTACCAAGAGACCCTACCGGTTTGTGACGCCGGAGATTGAGGCAACAGGGACCGCCTGTGATACCTGGGTTACGGAGGACAGGCCCCAGATCATCAATTTCGAGCAGACGGACAGTGATGATGAGATGACCATCACGGCCGCATTTACGGTGGAAGAGGACGGTACCTATGTACTGGATACCAAGGTGAATAAGGCGGAGAAGTTGGAATACAAGCTGAACGGAGAGGTGATGGCCAAGGAACGGTTTGTTACCCAGATCGTGGA
>CADBOW010000158.1 GCA_902796375.1 uncultured Lachnospiraceae bacterium
GGACCCGGCACCGGCTACCACATTTGCACATCTGGATGCAAAGACGGTACTGTCCCGTGCCATCGTGGAGCTGGGTATCTATCCTGCGGTTGACCCGCTGGAATCCACATCCCGGATCCTGGATCCGCGGATCGTAGGAGACGAGCATTATAAGGTGGCCCGGGGCGTACAGGAGACACTGCAGAAGTATAAGGAATTACAGGATATCATCGTCATCCTGGGTATGGATGAGCTTTCGGAAGCGGATAAAATGACGGTATCCCGTGCACGTAAGATCCAGAGATTCCTGTCACAGCCTTTCTTCGTGGCTCAGCAGTTCACCGGAACCGACGGCAAGTATGTTCCGGTAGAGGAGACCATCCAGGGCTTCCGTGAGATTCTGGAAGGACAGCATGATGACATACCGGAGAGCTTCTTCCTGAATGCGGGACCCATCAGTGAGGTTGTGGCAAGATATAAGGCCAGTAAGGCAAAAAAGGCATAGATTGATTCGAGGAAAGGACATCTCATGGCAGATACGTTACAATTAGTGATCATCACACCGGAACGGGAATTCTTCCGTGGAGAGTCTGACTTTGTGGAGTTTACCACCACGGACGGAGATGTGGGGATCTATCCGAAGCACATTCCCACCACGGTGGTTCTGGAACCGGGGGTATTACGGATCCATAATGGGAAAGAGGTCAGAGAAGCGGCACTTCATTCCGGATTTGCGGAGATCCTGGGGGATCGGATCACCATACTTGCGGAGGCTGTGGAATGGCCCGAGGAGATCGATAAGAATCGTGCGGAGGAAGCAAGGATCCGCGCGGAACGGAAGCTGGAGGACAGTGCGGCGGACGGCGGCAAGGCAGAGCTTGCACTGAAGCGTTCCGTACTTCGTATCCGTATGGCGGAGAAGGAAGGAAGATAGTAGGAAAGGGGATCGGCGAAGGCTGTATCCCCTGTTGCCATTTCATAGGGTTGAGACACATGGACATCGGAAAGGACAGGTTATAGGGTATGAGGTGTTTCAGAAAATTCAGAAAGAAGCTGGCGCTGCTGCTGTGCATTGCGTTGATCCTGTCACTTGCCGGGTGCGGGGATGATCAGAAGTATGATTCCAGAAATAGGGTCGAGAGCGTATTTGACCTCTTTAATGATCCCATCGAACCCAGCACCCAGGGCACAACGGAAAGTACTACGGAATCCGGCGGAGGCGGAGATCAGATCGTGGATCCTCCGGTGCTGGATCCGAACAAATACTCAGATACGGAAAATGAAGAGCTGAACGAGATCTTCAAGGAATACTTTGCTGATTATGTTACGGAGAATTCCGCCACCTACAATGATTACATCAGCAATCCTGCAGATTTCGGGATCGACAGGCCGGCCGAGATCAACTGGGGATCGGCGGGGACCACGAAGGATACGCTGGAACGGGACAGGAAGAAGGAACAGGATATGATCGACCGTCTGGAGGCGATCGATCTGAATACTCTGACCGAACAGCAGAGGTTCGACTATGACTATCTTCTGGATAAACTGAAGAACAAGATGACCAAATTCGAAAATATCTACCTGTATTCCGTTTTTACCACCATGCGGGGGATTCAGGAGCAGATCCCGTCTTATTTCATGGACCTTAAATTTAAGAGGAAAGAGGATCTGGAACTGTATATCGGCCTCATCAAAGACTGTTTAAGGCTGACGGAAGAGTCCCTGAAGATGGAGCAGGACCGGGTGGACGCAGGATATGGATTTGAAGACTGTGTGATCGATGAGATCATCAAACAATGCGATGAATTCGTGAATGTGACAGGGGAGCATTTCATGATCACATCCTTTAATGACCGGATCAGCGCCTGTGACTGGCTGACAGATGCGGAGAAGGAGGAGTGGAAGAAAAAGGATGAGGATGCGCTGAATACCTATCTGATCCCGGCCTATAAGAAGATCCGTGAATCCTTCGAAGGCTGGAAGGGTAAGAATCAGGTGAAGGGCGGACTCTGCAACTACGAGGATCATGGATCGGACATCTATGCATATCTGGTCCGTGAGGCCACCGGAAGCTCCAAGACGCCGAAGGAGCTGATCAGCTATCTGAATCAGAAGCAGATCGCGCTGAAGCAGGAGCTGCAGTCCATCTATCTGACGGATCCGGAGACCTATACCTACTACATGCAGAATCGGGATACTCTCTTTGATTATATGAATTCCAAGACGCCGAGAGAGTATGTGGATTACCTGATTGAGAATACCATGGACGAATATCCGTCCATCGGAAAGCTGGAGTATGACATTTCCGAGTTTGATAAGAGCATGGAGAAGATCATGTCCTCTACGGCTGCCTATTATATGCCGCCCCAGATTGATGATCCGAATGGAAATACGATCCGTGTGAACGGAAGCAGCAAGAATGAGCGCTGGACAACGCTGGCCCATGAGGGCTGTCCCGGCCATATGTATCAGATCAATTATTTCCGCAATACCAACCCGAAGTATTTCCGGATGCTGAGTACGGACCTGGGCTATATCGAGGGCTGGGCTGTGTACAGCAGCTATGAATCGCTGAAGAAATGCGACTTCAACGGCGCTGAGAATGCTTCTACGCTGGCAAGGATCAAGGCAATCGAGGAACAGATCGGTTACCTGGCCTACGGACGGATCGACCTGGGGATTCATGAGGAAGGCTGGACGGTGGAAGATGTGAAGACCTATATTGAGGGGAGCGGACTCATCGGAAGCGACCCGGAGGAATTCTACACTCTCCTGTCCGGAAATCCGGCAGTATACCTCAGTTATTCCGTAGGATATTTTGAGATGCAGGATATGCGGGATTATGCGGAAGCACAGCTGGGAAGTAAGTTCAATCTGGTGAAATATCATAAAGCGGTCCTGGATGCGGGACCCTGTCAGTATGATCAGCTGAAGAAGCAGGTGGATAAATACATTCTGGAGCATAAGTAAACGGAAGTATGACGGAACAGAGCAGAGAACAAATGGATAAACGGGAACAGGCCGTGCTGGTTGCGGTTCAGCTTCCGGGAAAGTCGGATGTGGGCCCCCTGCTCCGGGAGCTTGCAGCGCTTGCGGAAACCGCCGGCGCGGAGGTGGTGGGAGAACTGGTTCAGCCGAAGGACCGGATCGACCCGGGAACCTATCTGGGAAGCGGTAAGCTGGAGGAGCTCCGGGACCTGGTGACGGAGACCGGTGCGGACTGCGTGATCACGGATGATGAGCTTTCTCCCGCACAGCAGAAGAATCTGGAACGGTTCCTGGAGTGTAAGGTGCTGGACCGGACCGGAGTGATCCTGGATATTTTTGCGGCCCATGCCGCCACCAGTGAAGGAAAGCTTCAGGTGGAGCTGGCACAGCTGAGGTATCATCTGTCCCGGCTGTCCGGTCAGGGAACGGCCCTTTCCCGTCTCGGCGGCGGGATCGGAACCCGCGGACCCGGCGAGAAGAAGCTGGAACAGGACCGGCGGGCGGTTCGGAGCCGGATCGGTCAGCTGCGAAGAGAGCTGGAGGATGTGGTGACGCACCGGGAGCTGAACCGGAAGGAACGGATCCGGAAAGGGATTCCCGTGGCAGCGGTGGTGGGATATACCAACGCAGGGAAGTCAACCCTGTGCAACACCCTGACAGATGCCGGGATCCTGGCGGAGGATAAGCTCTTCGCCACATTGGATACCACCACAAGAGAGTTGCTGCTTCCCGGGAAGCAGAAGCTGCTGATCACGGATACCGTAGGCTTCATCCGGAAGCTCCCGACGGAGCTGATCCGGGCATTTCGAAGCACGCTGGAGGAGGCGGCCTATGCCGATTATCTGATCCATGTGGTGGATGCATCCGATCCGGAATGGGAGACCTACCGGAAGACGGTATATGAGACCCTGGATCTTCTGGGGATCCGGGAGAAGCCGGTGCTGACGGTCTTCAATAAGATGGATCGGGTGGAGGGAGAGACTCATTTTCTGGATGATCGCGCCGAGAAGCTGGTAAGGATCTCGGCGGCCACGGGAGAAGGACTGGATCAGTTCCGGGATGCACTGTCCGAGCTGCTCCGGGGCGGAAAACGGAAGATAGAGGTCCTGCTTCCCTTTGACCGGATGTCTCTTCTGTCCGAGATCCGGACGAAGGGAGAGCTTCTGACGGAGGATTACCGGGCCGAGGGAGTTTACGTGGAGGCCTTTGTGCCGGCGGAGATTTTCAACCGGGTACAGTCCGACGGGGACATTAAGGTATGAAAAGTGTGAGAAGAGTGCTGTAATTTTGTGGAATATGCACTCTGTGAAAAGAAGAAGACATGTGATAGAATATATCATCGCCCGGACAGGGGATGAAGGAACAGAGAGGAGACGGTAATATGAAGTCCTATAAGGAAATGTCACAGGAAGAACTGAAGGAAGAGCTGAAGGAGCTGAAGGCCCGGTACCGGAAATACCAGGAGATGGATCTGGCGCTGGATATGAGCCGCGGCAAGCCGTGCCGTGAACAGCTGGATATCTCCATGGGAATGATGGACGCGCTGAATTCGGGCGTGGATCTTTCCTGTGAGGACGGAACCGACTGCCGGAACTACGGTGTGCTCACCGGAATCCATGAAGCGAAGGTGCTTCTGGCGGATATGATGGAGAACAATCCCGATAATATCATCATTTACGGTAACTCATCTCTGAACGTAATGTACGATACGGTTTCGAGAGCCATGACACACGGTATCCTGGGCAACACCCCGTGGTGCAAGCTGGATAAGGTGAAGTTCCTCTGCCCCGTACCCGGATATGACAGACATTTTGCCATCACCGAGTATTTCGGGATCGAAATGATCCCGGTTCCCATGACTCCCACAGGACCGGACATGGAAATGGTGGAGAAGTTCGTGGCCGAGGATGAGACCATCAAGGGAATCTGGTGCGTACCGAAGTATTCCAATCCCCAAGGCTATTCCTATTCGGATGAGACGGTTCGCCGGTTCGCACGGCTGAAGCCAGCAGCGAAGGATTTCCGTATCTTCTGGGATAATGCATACGGGATCCACCATCTGTACGATGATGAGCAGGATTACCTGATCGAGATCCTGGCGGAGTGCAAGAGAGCCGGAAATCCGGATCTGGTATATAAATTTGCATCCACTTCGAAGATTACCTTCCCGGGCAGCGGTATCGCAGCACTTGCGACATCGCCCAACA
>CADBOW010000159.1 GCA_902796375.1 uncultured Lachnospiraceae bacterium
AGATCCTCCTTTTTCTCATGCTGTTTAGCCGAGCTTATCGAAGAAAACAAGGAACTTCGGAAGATAGAAACGCCTTCCACAAGAAATTGTAATTAAAATCTTCGAAGAACTTGGTTTTGAAAAGACACATAATCCGACAACTGAAACGGAGAATGGCCAGGTTACAACTACGCGAATGAAGAATGCCGACGGGTTTCACGTTGATGTGGCGGATGTAGACAGAATTGAGAGGGATGACACGATGATCCGTATGAATGTGGATGACTTTGAGGAGGCATACAAGATCCTGATCGCACACGGATTTACGAATACAAGAGGAGACAATACCATTGATACGAAAAGTGCAAAAGCGGCAACTATGGTATCTCCCTCAGGATTCAAGATCGCGCTGGTAAAGCACATTAAGAAATAAAGAGCGGTCATACTGGAATGGCTGAGGGGCGCTTTCCTCCCAGCCGTTTGATGATCGCATTGAACAGCGGGTGGACAGCGGCTCCGATCGCTAAGGTTATGAGTATGATCACCAGATAATCCAGTCTTCCGGTGGATGAGAGCCAGCGTCCATCGGAAGCATAATACCTCCAGACGCGTTCCACGATCATTTCGAGCAGGTAGTATTCCAGGGAGCGCTCGCCGAGGAACCGAAGGATCCGTGATCCCTTCGGATGCAGCCGATACAGGATATATGCGGTGAGCAGCATTATGCTGAAGGCGATGGGGATCCGATTGACTCTGCCCCAGTATTCTCCGAAGAATATTTTTCCGTAAAAACAGGTAAAGAAATATACGAAGAACGAGACGGAACCGACGATCAGCGCATTCGGCATCCGTCTTTTTTCATAGACCCATTTTCCTATGACACAGCCCAGCAAAAATGCCGGAAGACGGGTAAACATGATCTCGGTATTTTTCCAGAACTCCGGAGCGGCCTTTACCAGGATCAGGCAGAATACGGACCAGACAGTGAACAGAATGAAGAACATGGATGAAGGATCGATCTTTTTTCTGATATCCGGCATCTGATCCTTTCCGTACATGAGGCGGTAGATCAGAGGGAACATGAGGTAGAAGAGGGCGATTGTAGGTACATACCAGAAATTACCCTCTCCTGTTTCAAAGAAAGACCACTGTGTGAGGTTTTTGAAAAAAACAAGAGGATCTTCGCTCAGAAATATGTCACGCCACAGAAAAAAGGCACCGGCCAGAAAGAAATACGGTACCAGTATTCTGACATATCTTTTTCTGAAAAATGCTTTCAGATTTCGTTCCTTCTGATAGGAGAAGAACAGACCGACTCCTGAGACGAACAGGAATATTTCCACACCCACATTTCCGCTTTTGATGAAGCCCACCACGGGATCGGGAAACATCTTCGGGAGGTCACCATAGAAATGAAACAGCCAGATCCACAGGACGGATACGCCCATGATTTCCGAGCGATATTTGCTTATCATTCCCCAATCGATGGGAGATTTTTTTGTTTCTTCGGATTCCGTTTTTTCCATGTTCTGCATTTTCAGTTCCCTTAACCTTTTCCCTGTGATCAGTATTCATTTTATCACGATTGGATGATTTTGAACAGATAGCATTCCGGTGTATCATTTACTACCCGTATATGTTACAATGTATGAGTAGGGTTTTCGGGCGATATTCTATCCGGATGGTGGAGAGGGATCAGCGCCGGGAATGTAGAGAGGGGTTCGGTCAGAGCGGCGGATGATGAAGGCCGCTGGGGGAGAAACCGTATGGAGAGATATCAATTCGATGCAAAAGAACAGGCAATCATGGAGAAAAGCACGATTCCTTTTGCCATATATCAGTATCTGGACAATCGGGTGGTTACGATCCTTTTATCCGGAGGCTATATCTCGTTGTTTGGACTTGAGGGCCAGGGAGATATTCTCCGGCAGATGGATGAGAACCGGTATCGTAACGTGCATCCGGACGATATAGCCAGGATTGAGGACGAGTTGATTCGGTTTGAGGAGGAGGATACGGAGTTTAATGTGGTATACCGTTCCAGGATCAATGGAGTGTATCATGTGATCCATGCCATAGGGAAGCATATCCGACCGGAGGAGGGCGTCCGTCTCTCCGAGGTCAGCTATGTGGACGAAGGTCTGTATGTGGGAAATGATGTGGTTCATGATGACTCCCTTACCAGAAATTTCAGCATCTCCCTGTATGAATCCAGTCTGCAGCGAAAGACGAATTATGACTTTCTGACCGGGCTTCCCAATATGACATATTTCTTTGAGCTTGCGAAGATGAATCGGGATCGTGTCCATGCGGAGGGAAAGCATTGCTCTTTATGTTATGCAAATATAAACCGGATGCGTCACTTCAACCGGAAATACGGATTTGTGGAAGGGAATAAACTTCTGAAGCTGTTTTCGGATCTTCTGATCAAGTACTTCGGAAGTGAGAATTCCTGCCGGCTGGCACAGGACAGCTTTGCATTCTTTGCACTGTCCTACGGACTGGATCGTCTGCTGGAAAGTCTTATAATGGAATTTGGGGTTATGACCGGAGGCATGGATGCGTCTGTCCGTATCGGTATCTATCCGGATACAGTGGGGACCGTGGAGACGAGTCTTGCCTGTGACAGGGCCCGATATGCATGTAATACCATCAAGAATCTGAACCGGTCGGCATTTGTCCGCTTTGATCATACTATGCTGGAAGAAGAAGCAAACCGCCAGTATGTGATCGATCATCTGGATCAGGCCCTGGAAGAGGGATGGATCCAGTCTTTCTACCAGCCCATCGTACGAACGGCAAATGGAAGAGTGTCGGATGAAGAAGCCCTTGCCCGATGGATCGATCCGGTGAAGGGGATGCTGTCGCCGGCAGAGTTTATTCCGGTCCTGGAGGATGCGAATCTGATCTACAAGGTGGATCTTCATATGGTGGATGAGATCCTGAAGAAACTGCGCAAACAGAAGGAAGAAGGACTATATCTGGTTCCGAATTCCGTGAATCTGTCCCGGACCGACTTTGATGCCTGTGATATGGTGGAGGAGATCTGCAGGCGCGTGGATGCTTCGGGGCTGCCGAGAGATCTTCTGACCATTGAGATCACGGAGAGCGTGATCGGAAGTGATTTCGAGTATATGAAGAAACAGGTGGAGCGGTTCCGGAGGCTGGGCTTCCATGTATGGATGGACGATTTCGGGAGCGGATACTCTTCCCTGGATGTGCTTCAGACCATCCGGTTTGATGTGATCAAGCTGGATATGCGGTTTATGAAGCAGTTTAATAATGACGAGAAGAGCCGCATCATCGTCACGGAGCTGATGAAGATGGCCATCGGTCTTGGAATAGAGACTGTGTCAGAAGGCGTGGAACGGGAGGATCAGGTGGAGTTTCTTGCGGAGATCGGATGTACCAGGCTGCAGGGATACTATTACTGCAAGCCCATCTCCATGGATGAGATTTTCCGCCGGTATCGGGAGAAGAGACAGATCGGATTTGAAAATCCGGAGGAATCCCAATACTATGAGGCCATCGGACGCATCAATCTGTATGACGCGTCCGGTGCTGTCAGTGATAGAGACTTCGGCGGAAATCAGTATTTCAATACATTCCCCATGGCGATCCTGGGAATTCGTGGTCAGGAGTTGAGTGTTCTTCGATGCAATAAGTCATATCGAGAGTTTATGGCACAGGCCTTCGGAGGCCTGGAGGGAAAGATCGAAGCGCATATCCCGGAGCAGGAAGAAGGCTACGGGGCAGCCTTCGTAAAGGCGATAATACAATGTGCGAACGGGGTGGAACGGATATTTGTGGATGAACGTCTGAGCAGTGATATTTCGATCCACGCCCTGCTTCGGAGGATCGCTTCCAATCCTGTGACCGGTGTGACTGCATGCAATGTGATCGTTCTCGGAGTTGTAAAGGATACCGGGCAGGGAGTGACTTATGCGGATGTGGCAAACAGCCTTTCCACCGATTATATACATATGTATTATGTAAGCCTTGAGACGGAGGCATTTTCGGAATACAGTCCGGATCCCTCCGGCGATCTTCTGACGGTAGAGCGTCATGGAACAGACTTCTTTAATGCCAGCAGGAAGGATGCACAGAAATTTATCCATCCGGATGACCGGAATCGCTTTGTGGATTCCTTCCGGAAAGAGAAGATCGTTGACGCCATGAATGAACATGGTACCTTCACGCTGACCTATCGGCTTCTGGTGGATGGGGTTCCGGTTTATGTTCATATGAAAGCGGTCCGGATGAGCCGGGATCCGAATCATATTATCATCGGCGTCAGCAATATTGATGCGCAGATGCAGGCGCAGCAGAGGCTGGAACGACTGCAGGAGGAGAAAATGATCTACACCCGGCTTTCTGCTTTGTCGGGAAACTATATTTGCATTTATACGGTGAATCCGGAGGATGATAGCTTTGTGGAATTTGGAGCATCCTCGGATTATGACGGACTGGAACTGGCAAAGACAGGAGAGGATTTCTTTGCAACATCCCAGGAACAGAGCTCACGGGCAATCTTTTCCGAGGATCAGGAAATGTTCAGGGATATGTTTACGAAGGACAAGGTGATGAGTGAGATCCAGGAGAGCGGAGTGTTTCTGCTGACCTATCGCCTAATGCTGGAAGGCCGGCCGAACTATGTCTCGCTGAGGGCTGCCCTGGTTCATGAGAAGGACGGACCGAAGCTGGTCATCGGCGTCAGTGACATCGATGCTCAGGTTCGACGGGACAGGGAGTATGAGCGGCTGAAGCTGCTGGATTCCGGGAAGACCGATAAAGAATAAAGAGGTTTGAACAGATGAGTATATTTCAGGTGGAGCTAAGGCATGTTGTAGACGATACCTATGATGTGGAGATCGGGTATGGTCTTCAGGAACAGCTGATGAAGGATCTGGCTGCGGGGCTGGTAGGTAATATTCGGAAATTTGCCGTGATCACGGATGATATTGTTAAGGAACTGTATGCGGAGCCGATCCGGAAGAGACTGACGGATGCCGGATATGAGGCGGATCTCTTCTCCATTCCTGCGGGAGAGAAGAGCAAGACCAGGGAGATGAAGGCTGCGGTTGAGGACGCAATGCTGGAGAAGGAGTACCGGAGAGACTGCTGTGTGATCGCTGTGGGCGGCGGTGTGGTTACCGACCTGGCAGGATTCCTGGCAGGGACCTTCGGAAGGGGAGTCCCATTTATCAATTATGCCACCACGCTTCTGGCAGCTGCGGATGCCTCGGTGGGAGGGAAAACCGCCGTGGATACACCGAGGGCTACAAATCTCATCGGCATCTTCAATCAGCCGAAGAAGGTTTATCTGGATATCGAGACATGGAAGACGCTTCCGAAGCGGCAGATCATCAGCGGACTGGCGGAGACCATCAAGCATGCCTGTCTGGCTGATCGCGCTTTCTTTGATTATCTGAAGGGGCATATGGAGGAAATCCTGGAACTGGAGCCGGATGCGTGCCGGCAGATCGCCGAGGCAAACTGCCGCATCAAGTATGAAGTGGTTATGAAGGATGAACGGGAATCCGGCCTGCGGGAGGTCCTGAACCTGGGACATACGGTAGGACGGGCGATCGAAACACTGAGTGACTACCGGCTGCTGCACGGAGAGGCGGTGTCCATCGGGCTTGTGGCAGAGGTGGACTTGGCGCTTTCCATGGGACTGCTGACGAAGGAGGAACGGGATGCGGTAGTGGAGCTGCTCCGCCGCGCAGGTCTTCCTGTTACGATCCCGGAGTACATTGACCGGGAACAGCTGGTGAAGAAGCTCTATACGGATAAGAAGGTAAGAGGGGGAAGGCTTCGGTTTGTACTGCAGGACGGGATTGGTTCTGTCAGAGAATTCGAACCCGGGGTCTTCGCCGTGCCGATTGAGGAGGAAACGGCGAGGAGGATCATTCTGCAGATGGATTGATACAGGGAACGGACCTGGGAGAAAGACCGGATAAGGAGGATAGCTCTGTGGAGGAGACAAAAAGACATATCGTGAAGATCAGTAAGCTGATCCGGGGGACGATCATTTTCATGAAGGTTCTGACCATCCTTATGATCGTATTCGGCGGAATCCTTATATTTGCGCCGATCTTCACACCCCAGGTGGAGGAGACACTGGGGAAGGCCTTCGAGGATACTGACACTTTTCTGATTTCCATCGTTCTTACAACCATGGAAGATGTTCCGGTTCGACACCAGTTGATCGTCTCCGGCGTCATTTTAGCGGCGTCCATGGGAATTCTGCTCTACTTCCTGAATAAACTGCAGAAGCTTTTCGACAGAATGATCCGGGATGAAACGCCTTTTTCCAGGGAAATGGCCGAAAGCCTTCGGAAGACCTCTCTGGCCATGCTGATCCTGATCGTATACAGCCCGGTCACGGCGATCGTTGCGATGCTGCTTACCCGGCTGATGTATTACCTGTTTGAGTATGGAGCTTATCTCCAGGAACGTGCGAATGAAACAAGCCGGATCCAGGAGGAAATGATCCTGTCCTTTGCAGAGATCACGGAGAACAAATCCGAGCAGACCGGAAAGCATGTACGCCGGGTGGCAGAGTATTCAAGGATCCTGGCGGAGGAGATGGGATTGGGGAAGTCGGAGGCGGAGAGGGTTCGTCTTGCTTCAACCATGCATGACATCGGAAAGCTGCTGATTCCTGCCGAGATCCTGGAGAAGCCGGCACGGCTGACGGATGAGGAATTCAAGGAGATCAAGAAGCATCCCGGATTCGGGGGCGAAATGCTGAAAAATGTCGACGGAGATGTGATGCATATGGCAAGAACCGTGGCATTGGAGCATCATGAGCGTCCGGACGGCCGGGGTTATCCGGAAGGGAAAAAGCAAGAAGAAATCAGCCTGGAAGGGAGGATCGTGGCGGTGGCGGATGTGTATGACGCACTTACCAGCCGTCGGAGCTACAAGGAAGCCTGGGATGAATCGAAGGCATATGAGGAGATCGTCAGGGGAAAGGGCTCCCAGTTCGATACCAGGGTGGTAGAAGCATTTGAAAGGGCATATCCGAAGATAAATGCAGTTCGTCTGGAGTTGCAGGATGTATAGTCGGTGGCATGCCAAAACTCTATATTTTGTATGTATCATCGGAGATCTCTTCAACATGTGGGATGTCCGATGATCTTTTGTTTTTCGGGGCAGATTTGTTGATGTTTTGACCTGTTCTGAACCTTGCGAAAAGTTGTAATAAACAGAGATTTATGATAAAATAACATGACTAAGTCTACTCTATTTTTGTTGCTCAGAATGCGGGAATAAAAGGGAATGCCATGGTCCGGAAGCAAAGGGGAAAAGTGCATAAAAGGAGAAGGAGATTCTTTCCTGTCGTACTGCTGATCGCGCTGATCCTGTGTGCGAATCCTCCGGGCAGAGTTAATGCAGAGGAGACACAGGATTCACCGCAGGGCGTAGAAAGCGTGGAGAGCACGGAAGGCGTCGAAGATACGGAAGGTATCGAAGGCGCGGCAGACATGGAAGGTACGGAAGGCATTGATACAGACGGTTTCGATGGTGCGGAAGGTATCGAAGGCGCGGAAGGTATCGAAGGC
>CADBOW010000160.1 GCA_902796375.1 uncultured Lachnospiraceae bacterium
GCCGTATGTTCAGTAACGGATATCGTTACGAAGGAAACAAGAAGTATTACTTCAACAAGAACGGTGTCTGCACAAATCCCTAATCCGGATAACGAAGGATATTAAGTGAAAAACAGCCGGAGGAGCATGTCTCCTCCGGCTGTTTTCTATCAGAATTGTTTTCTGTCAGCGTCGTGTTCTGTCAGCAATGATATCTGTCATCACGGTTTCTCCGTATGGTCTTATTTCATGATTCCGGGATCATAAGGTCTTACGATTCCACCGGTCCGTCCTCTTCATGAAGATACATGATCATTCCAGGTCCCAGATCCGGCGTGGGTCTTGATATGAAACCGTTCTTTTCATAGAACCGTTCCCGGCCCTTTGCACACATCAGCGTGAACATCAGCTCTTCGCCCGGTTCCAGCACCTCTGCCGCTTTCTCCTTCAGAAGCCGGATCAGCTGCGATCCGATTCCCCGCCCATGATAATCCGGCCGCACGATCAGATCCTGAATATTCATGATCACCAGTCCGTCTCCCACCAGCCGGCCCATACCGACCACATCACCGGTTTCCGTATCCCAGGCCGTGATCATGGCCTTGCAGCCCTGCAATGCGGCATTCACCTGCCGGTCAGACAGTGACTTCCATCCTACGGAGGCTCTGAGCCCCAGATACAGTTCCTTAGGCAAACGAATGTATTTATACTCTATCATATTAATTCCTGTTCCTCATTCGGGAATACTTCTATCCCCGGTCTTTCCATAAACCTTATAATCGAACGGAGACGCCCCGTTCCCGGAGCTCCTTCTTCAGCTCCCGGATCTCCATTTCCTTAAAGTGAAACAGAGACGCCGCAAGGGCCGCATCCGCTCTGCCCTCCGTCACCGCTTCATAGAAATGATCCACGGTTCCTGCTCCGCCGGAGGCGATCACCGGGATGGAAACCGCTTCCGAAACCGCACGGGTCAGCTGAATGTCATAGCCCGCCTTGGTTCCGTCGCAATCCATACTGGTCAGCAGGATCTCTCCGGCTCCCAGTCGGTCCGCCTCTGCCGCCCATTCCACTGCATCGATCCCGCAGTCCAGACGGCCGCCGTGTTTGTAGATGGTCCATCCCTCTCCGTCCCTGCGTCTCTTGGCATCGATGGCCACAACCACGCACTGACTCCCGAATTTCTCTGCGGCATCCGAGATCAGCCGGGGCTGGTCAATGGCTGCGGAATTCACGGATATTTTATCCGCTCCCGCACGAAGGATATCATGAAAATCCTCGATGGTCCGGATCCCTCCGCCCACCGTAAAGGGAATAAACACGGTTTCAGCCACCCGGCGTACCATATCCGTCACGATAGCCCTTCGGTCACTGGAAGCCGTAATGTCCAGAAAGACCAGTTCATCCGCTCCTGCCGCGTCATATGCCTTACCACACTCCACCGGATCACCGGCATCGATCAGGTCCACAAAATTGATTCCTTTTACAACCCGCCCGTCCTTTACATCCAGGCAGGGAATGATTCTTTTCGTGTGCATTGTTTCTTCCTCCCGACTCTGTCTACGCATCTACAGCGAGATGAAATTCTTAAGGATCTGCAGCCCCACATCGGAGCTCTTCTCCGGGTGAAACTGGCAGGCATATACATTTCCGGATTCTACCGCCGCATGGATCGTCACACCATATTCCGTGGTTGCAGCCACATCCTCCTGCCGCTCTGCCTGCAGATAATAGGAATGGACGAAATAAACGTAGCTATGATCTCTGACTCCCGCAAAAAGGCGGGAATCCGGCCGGATCGCGATGTCATTCCAGCCGATCTGCGGAACCTTGCGGCCTTCTCCCTCCGGGATCCTGCAGATCTTTCCGGGCAGCAGGGAAAGGCCCTGAACCCCGGGGCTTTCCTCGCTCTCCGAGAAGAGCAGCTGAAGTCCCAGGCAGATTCCCAGAAATGGTTTCCCGGTGGCCACAAAGTCCCGGATCACCTCTTCCAGCCCATATCCCCGCAGCTTCCCCATGGCGTCTCCGAAGGACCCGACGCCGGGCAGGATCGTACGGTCCGCCTTCCGGATCATTTCCGGATCTCTTGTAAGCATCGTATCCTGTCCGAGATACTGCAATGCCTTCTCCACACTCTTGATATTACCTGCATCATAGTCAATAATCGCGATCATAGCTTCCTCCGATTCTTCCGAATGAACAACCACGGGGACAGACCCCTGAATCGAGCCTGTCCCCATTGACATATGAATGATCTCCTACGCCTTAGAAATCATTCTGTGTGTTGATGATATGGAACGAACCTGTCTCCCCACCGTTAAATACGTAATAAACCATATCCTCTTCCGGCTTAACATAAAGAGCGATATTCTTCAGATCTTCCGGCTTTCTTCCGCTGTCAGCCCAGATCTTCTTTGCCTCGCCTACCAGATAATTCTGGCTTACCTGCTCGCCGTAAAATTCAACATATACAGATGTCTTCATTTCCTCCTCCTCTCGAGAAACAACCTTCCACTAACGTATAGATATATCTTACCATGAATACGGGAAATGTCAAGTTTCGGGATTTCGTCTACTGCATTCCTACTACCTTCCTACTGCATCCCTTCCTTCAGAACCGACAGATTCTCATTCATGATCTTCAGATAGGTGGCTCCGTCCGCAATATCCTGTGCCGTGGTTCCCTGCATGGAATTCAATGTCAGGATCTTCTGATCTCCCGCCTTCGTGCTCCGGACAATGGTTTCAGCGATCTTCCCGTTGCTACCTTCGATCTTAAAGACCGCCTTCAGCCCCAGCTCATCCACCTTCCCTGACAGAAAGGTGATGGTTTCGAAGCTTGCTTCCGTCTCTGCGGAACAGCCGACAAATGCCGCGAAATAGCTGATGCCGTAATCATCCACCAGATAGCGGAACGGGAACCGGTCTCCGAAGAGGATCGTCTTCGTCTTTGCCGCATTCACTGCTGTCTGATAGTCGCTGTCCAGCTTCTTCAGTTCCTGGCTGTAGGCCTTTGCATTCGCATCATAGACGCTCTTGTTGGAGGGATCCAGCACCTCCAGCTTTTCAGCGATCACTCCTACGATCCGGTCCGCATTTTTCAGAGAGAGCCATACATGCTCGTCATATTCCTTCTCGCCACCCTCATGATGGTGGTCATGATCTTCTTCTGCATCCTCATGGTCGTGATCCTCATCTGCCTCCTCATGATCATGGTCTTCATCTGCATCTTCATGGTCATGATCCTCCTGCATTCCCTCAATGATCTCCTCTTCCTTTGCGGAATCTCCCACAACCTCCAGCAGATCGATCACCTGCATATTGGGATTTGAAGCCTCCTTCAGAGCATCATCCACCCATTTGTCGGATTCTCCGCCGGCATAGATAAACAGATCGCAGGTACTGATCTTCATAATATCCTCAGCTGTAGGCTGGTAGCTGTGAAGATCTGCACCATTGTCCAGAAGGAGTGTGATATCGGCACCGGCCGGATTGTCTCCCACAACCTCCCGTACCCAGTCATACTCCGGAAAGATCGTTGTAACGATCTTAAGCCCGCCTTCGACTCCCGGTCCTTTACTCTCCGCAGTTCCCTTCTCCGTAGCAGCTCCCGTGGCCGCAGACCCCTTCTCTCCGCAGGCAGCAAGGGCGAAGCAAAGGCAGCCCGCCAGAACAACTGCTATAATCTTCTTTTTCCAAAATTTCTTCATTGATCCTTACATCCCTTCCCATGAAATCATTCCCTTTGTCTTCTTCCGATGAACTCCTTCCGGCTGCCTTCTTTCGACTTTCTCCCGGCGGCCTTCTTCCGACGACTTTCTTACGGCGGCTTTCCTCCGGCGACCTTCTTCCAGCGGCCTTCTTCCGCATACTCCTTCCGGAAGTCTCCCGCAAATCTCTTCCGGCCGCGATCAGGCCGTGGCCCTGCAGGCTTCGCAGATGCCATAAAATACCGTACGAAACGGATCCAGCTGAAATCCGTGATGCTCCATCAGATGATCCCGGACCCCCTCCAGGGAATCACAGCTCATATGAAAGAGTGTTCCGCATTTCTCACATTTACAATGAAAGCAGACCCCCTTCCGGTGGCTTTCCTCCGGGACATATTCAAAGCAGGCCGGACTGTTTGCATCGATCACATACTTCTGCATGATGCCCTCGTCCACCATCCGCTCCATCTGACGGTACACCGTGGTCTGTCCTATGGTGGAGCCCTGTCTATGCATATATTCGCAGACATCATTTACGGTGATATGTTTTCCCTGAACAGTCTTCATATAATCCAGCAGCTGCTCCCGCTGCTTTGTCTTATAATTCGGTTTGGTACCCATATTCCGCCTCCTGTCCTTCCCTTCAATTCCAGAATTCAACAATTCAACATTCGAACAAAAAATGAAAATCATTTTCAGTTTTGAATCTGAAAACGATTTTCATTTTACATACCATCACTGCTTTTGTCAAGCAAAAATGGAAACGATTTTCATTTTTCTTCTTCTATCACGAAAGCAGCATCTCCACGATCTGATCAAAATGCATTCCGTGGGATGCCTTCAGGACCACCACGTCCTCCGGCTTCAGCTCTGCCTTCAGAAGCTCTGCCGCATCCTCCAGAGAATCCGCAGCACGATAATCCATTCCCGGCTTTGCCTCCTGAGCATGCTGCCCCAGAACCTTTGCCCTTTCTCCGACGGTGATCAGATGATCCACCTGCACTTGGGAAAATGCATCGCCGACCTCCGCATGCTGCTCCAGCTCATTGGAGCCAAGCTCGAACATATCTCCCAGAACCGCCCACCGGCTTCCTTTCGTGGGATATCCGGACAGAACGCTGAGCAGTGCCTTCATAGAATCCGGACTTGCATTGTAGGTATCATCGATCACAACGGTACCCCTCTGCATCTTCTTCGTGATCTGCCGCATGGGCTGGAAATCTGCCAGCGCTGCGGCTGAGGGTTCCAGATCCAGTCCCAGATAATCACAGATCGCCAGGGCAACTACTGCATTTCTTACATTATGATCTCCCAGAACCGGAAGCTCTACCGGAATCCGCGTATCTCCATGACAATATACAAACCTCACATGGGTATCACCGGTGGTGATCTCCTCCGCATGATATTCCGCATCCGGGTCCAGTCCGTAATACAGGATCTCCTTGGCGGCAGCCTTCCCGTTCATCTCACGGAGAAGCGGATCATCCGCATTCAGGAAAAGCACCGTATCCCTGGAGGCACAGAGCAGCTTCTGCTCCCGGATCTTCTCCTGTGTCCCGAAATACTCCATATGGCAGGTTCCGATCATGGTACATACCGCGATCTCGGGCCGGGCAACATCCCGAAGAATATCCATCTCACCGATCCGGTCGATTCCCATTTCCAGAACTGCCACCTCGGAGGGCTGATCCAGCATGCGGCTGACCGCGATGGGAACTCCGTATCTGGAATTCAGATTTCCCGGAGTTTCGAAGACCTCTCTGTTTCCCCTGAGAGCCGTTACGATCATCCGGCGGGTGGTGGTCTTTCCGACGCTTCCGGTTACGCCGATCACAGGAGGTTCATACTGCATACGGATATATGCGCCTGCCTCCTGCAGTCCCTTCTCCGTATCCTCCACCAGGATCAGCACATCTCCCCGGTTCTTCGCCTCCTGCAGCGCTTCGGGAGTGGGATACAGCTTCTCCGGCCGGATGGATGTAAGCGCTGCCGCAGCTGTCTTCATCGCATCCGGAAGGAACCTGTGTCCGTCCGTATTTTCCCCCAGGAGCGGAATAAAGAGATCCCCCTCCTTAATGATCCTGGAATCTATACATAGATCCAGAAGACTCCGTTCACCGATCTCCCCTTCGTCCTCAGACTCATTCATACAGATCAGTGTTCCTTCGGTTGCTTTGACTATGTCACGTACTGTGATATGTTTCATTTGCTTCCTTTCATCGACATGCCGGCTCTTCGGCTGTCTAAATATATTCTAAATGTATTTCCGCCCATTCACCCGATGCCCGGTCTAACCGTTCTAAAATACCCCGGTCGAATGCCTGCCCGCTCACACCGATAGCATGTCTCAAAAATCCTCAGTGCAGTCAGGATCTGGGATAAAGGACCTGATTTGCGATCTCCTGTGCCTTCTCTTCGGACACCAGGATCTCGATCAGCTTCAGACCGAATTCCAGAGATGTACCCATTCCACGGCTGGTGATAAACTGTCCGTCCACCGCAACTGTCTGAACCGCGCCGGTCCATTCAGCTCCCAGGAGTGATTCTTCATGTCCCGGATAACAGGTTGCCTTTTTCCCCTCCAGGAGTCCCATCAGTCCGTATACCGTAGGTGCTGCACAGATTGCGGAGAGATATTTTCCCTCAGCCAGGTGCTTCCGGATCAGATCGGCAACTGCCTCACTGGCCTTCAGATTTCCGGTTCCCTTCATTCCTCCCGGAAGAAAGAGGGCATCTGCCGTATCACTGATGGCGGAAAGAACGGTATCCGCTGTCATAGGGATCCCATGGGAACTGACCACCACCGGATCATCAGTGATGGAAACAGTGACTACTTCAACTCTTGCACGGCGAAGGAGGTCAATGGGAACCACTGCTTCACTCTCCTCAAAGCCTTCTGCCAAAAGTGCATATACTTTACTCATACGCTTCTCCTTTTCTATAATGACCACTGTCCTTCGGCTTGCGATACAGGCCATAAACAGTATATAATCATATATCATAAATGTCAAAAACCAAGTGAGGTACCTATCATGGAAATCGAACGCAAATTCCTGGCCGATCCCTCCGGCCTGAACCTGAATGATTACCCTTCCGCGGAGCTGTCCCAGGGCTATCTTTCCACGGATCCCGTGATCCGGATCCGACGCAGCAATGATTCCTTCCGGCTGACGGTGAAGTCCGACGGTCTGCTGGCCCGGGAGGAGTTTGAGATCGCGCTCACTCCGGAGCAGTACCAAAGGCTTTCCGCCAAGGTGGAAGGCACCTTTCTCACCAAGACCCGTTACCGGATCCCCTGTTCCGAGGATCCGAAGCTCACCATCGAACTGGACCTGTTCCACGGTGCTCTGGAAGGACTGGTGTATGCCGAGGTGGAATTCGATTCCGTAGAGGCTGCGGATCGGTTCAATCCACCTTCCTGGTTTCTCCGTGAAGTGACCGAGGACGGAGCCTATACAAATGCGGCACTGAGCCGATTAACCCCGGAAGAACTGGCCGCCTTCCTGTCCCGCTGA
>CADBOW010000161.1 GCA_902796375.1 uncultured Lachnospiraceae bacterium
CAGGGCTATAATCCTTACCAGCAATATAGCAGGGAACAGGGCTACGGTCAGCAGGGTTATGGTCAGCAGGGTTACGGTCAGCAGCAGGGCTACGGTCAGCAGGGTTACGGCGGACAGGCTCCGCAGCAGCAGGGATATCAGGATGCCTATTCAGGGTATGATCAGGGGCTTTACGGTGAGCAGAGTCCGGAGCAGGGCGCTTATGGACCGGGAGATGTGAATCGAAAATAGGATCGAGCAATACATTGCGCGTATCGTAAGTAATTTGGATCATGAGTCAGATCAAGAATCCGGGACATTATTATAATCAGGTATTCAGGAGCAAGTATGGAAAATCAACCGGGTAACAATCAATCGCAGGATAAAAGAAGCGGAAAGAAGTCGCTGATCATCGTTCTGCTTCTTATGGTCATTTTGGCGGGAGTATGTCTGTATGTCCAGTTCTTCCGGCATAATGACAGCTCCGGAGGCGGAGATTCCGGCGGAGGTGCTTCCGGAGGAACGGAGGTTTCTTCGGGGACGGAGGCGGGAAAGACTTCGGAAGCAAATACGGAGGAGCTGACTTCGGAAAAGGGTTCGGAAATCGGCTCAGAAAACAGCACAGAAATAAAGCAGGATACGGAAGCCGTTACCGAGCAGAAAACGGAAGCAAGAACCGAGCAGAAGACGGAAGCTGCGACCGAAACAAAGACTGAAGTAAAGACGGAAAAAAAGACGGAAACTGCGACCGAAAAGACTTCGGAAGCAAGCGAGCCAAAGGCAAAGACCTATAAATTCCGCAGCAAAAAGCTTCTGGATCAGCACTATGAGAAGCACGGGATCGATATGGGCTTCCCCGATACGGCAAGTTATGTGGCAGCGGCTAACGAGATCATCAATGACCCGTCGAGCCTGCATAAGACAGAGAAGGAAGACGGGGATGATGTATATTACCGCGAAAGCGATAACGGCTTTGTGGTCGTATCTAAGGATGGATACATCCGGACCTTTTTCTACCCGGACAGCGGAAAAAAATACTATGACAAACAATAGTCAGCGGAGAGCAGTGCATTTTAAAAATTGTTAATTTGACTATCCGGGGTAATTTGAATAAAATCTACGACATAGGATGTAAGCATGCTTACATCCTTTTGCCGTTTTATAGATCTTTTCTAAAGGAGTTCTTATGCTTTCGAAATTCAGTGTGAAACGCCCGTTTACCGTGCTGGTCGGAGTTGTCCTGATCCTGGTTCTCGGGTATGTGTCCTATACGAAAATGACGGCGGATCTTCTGCCGAATATGAGTTTCCCCTATGTTATCATCATTACCACGGATATGGGCGCGAGCCCGGAGGAGGTGGAGGCGGATGTCACATCAAAGATGGAGGCGTCGTTGGCTACGACTTCAAACCTGAAGACGCTGCAGTCCATTTCAAGAAACAGTGTTTCCGTGGTGATCCTGGAGTATGAGCAGACGGCCAACATGGATTCTACCATGATCGAGCTGCAGCAGAAGCTGGATCAGGTGAAGGCCGGATTTGCGGACGCCGTCGGGGCTCCCATCGTCATGCAGATCAATCCGGATATGCTTCCTATCATGGTGGGGGCAGTGGGCGTTGAGAACATGACTGCGGCCGAGATTACAACCTATGTGGAGAACAGGATCATCCCGCAGCTGGAGAGTATCGAGGGTGTGGCTTCGGTTACCGCATCCGGCGGCATCGAGGAGACCATCCAGGTAACCTTGAATCAGGATAAGATCGACCGTCTGAATGACAAAGTGCTTGAGGAAGTCCGCAGCAAGTTCAAGGATGCGGAGGATGAGATCCAGAAGAATAAAGATAAGATCGAAAGCGGCAAGGCTGAGCTGGAGAGCGGAAAGCAGTCTCTGGCGGAACAGGTCAGTGCCGGAGAAACGGAACTGAACACACGAAAGATCCAGCTCTATACTTCCGAGGCGGAAATGAACCGCCAGCTGGTGGAGCTGCAGTCCACACAGCAGAGTCTGGATAATGCGATCCAGATGTTGACCCAGACCTATGACGGGGCAAAGCAGCTGAAAGACGGGATCGAAAAGCTGGACGCCGGTATTGTAGAAATGAAGGGCGTCCAGGAATCTCTTGCACCCCTTGCTCTTCTCTCGGATGAGGAGCTTTTTGCGGCAACGGGTATGGACCGGGAGACCTATAATAAGCAGATGACGGAGCTGGCGGCAAAGATCGCTGAGGCCGAGGCACAGCGGGCGGCTCTCCAGACACAGCTGGATACTCTTAATTCCCAGATCTCAACTCTGGGACAGACATTTTCACAGTACGGCGTAAAGTTGAACAGCGTGGATGATATCCCTGCGGCGATCGAAGCACTGGAGCAGAATAAGGCTCAGGTGACCTTGGGGATCACCACCATTCAGGAGGCACAGAAGCAGGTGGAGGCAGGAAAGGCCACCATCGACCAGGCCCTTACCGCACTCAGCAAAAATGAGATCCTCGGTTCTCTTCAGATCAGTGATGCATCTACGCAGCTGATCACCGGTACGGCAGCCCTGGAAGATGCACAGAAGACCATCGATTCCACAAAAGCGGATGCAGAGGCAAAGGCAGACATCAATTCGGTGCTTTCCGCGGATGTGATCCGGCAGCTTCTCGTCGCACAGAACTTCGATATGCCGGCAGGCTATATCAATGAAGAAGAAGAGACCTACCTGATCAAGGTGGGTGAATCCATCAAGACGGTAGATGATCTGCAGGGGCTCGTGCTGATCGATCTCGGTATGGACAGTATCGGTAAGGTGTATCTTACGGATATCGCCGATGTGGAGGTTGTGGATAATTCCGGAAGCTCCTATGCCCGGGTGGATGGAGAGCCGGGCCTTCTGCTTACCTTTGAAAAACAGACCGGGTATGCCACGGCGGATGTTACAGACAAGATCCAGGAGAAGTTTACCAGTCTGGAGAAGACGGAAGACGAGAAGATTCATTTCTCTACCATGATGGATCAGGGCGTTTATATCGATATGATCGTA
>CADBOW010000162.1 GCA_902796375.1 uncultured Lachnospiraceae bacterium
AGCCCAGTACCAGGATCTTCTTCTTATCCGACACAATGGACTCATTTTCCTCTTCATATGTGGAATAGAAATAGGGCACGTAGCTTTCAAACTCGCTGGCGCAGGTGTCGATCATTTTATATACCGGGAAGATCTTCATCTCCCGGCGCAGCTTCCAGATCTCATCCTCCGATCTGCCCAGCATTTCCGCAATGTAGGAATCCGAGAAGCCGATGCGCTTGGCATCATACATCAGCTCCCGGCTGATCTCCTTCCCCTCATCCTTCAGTGCTTCGATCTTCTTCTCGAAATCCACGATCTTCTTGATCTTATCCAGGAAGAACATGTCGATCTTGGTGATGGCATTGATCCGCTGATGATCCACGCCCAGCCACATCAGCTGGGAAATGGCATAGATCCTGTCATCCGTTCCCTCCTTGATATAATCCAGTAGCTCCTCCTGGGACATATTATCCTGATCGAATTTTGCCAGATGCAGATGATTCTTCCCGTCCTCCAGAGACCGGATGGCCTTCAGAAGGCTCTCCTCCAGGGTCCGGCCCACGGACATGACCTCTCCGGTGGCCTTCATCTGGGTTGACAGTACATTCGATGCCAGAGTGAATTTATCGAAGGGGAACCGGGGCATTTTCGTGACCACATAGTCCAATGCCGGCTCGAAGCAGGCCGGGGTGTTGGCCAGAGGGATCTCCTCCAGATTCATGCCCACGGCGATCTTCGCGGAAACCCGTGCAATGGGATAGCCGCTGGCCTTGGATGCCAGTGCCGAGGACCGGGATACTCTGGGGTTCACCTCGATCACATAATACCGGAAGGATTCCGGATCCAATGCAAACTGAACGTTACAGCCGCCGCAGACACCCAGTGCCCGGATCAGGCGAAGGGCGCTGTCACGCAGCATGTGATATTCCTTATTCGTCAGGGTCTGACTGGGGGCAACGACGATAGAGTCCCCTGTATGGATCCCCACCGGATCCAGGTTCTCCATGTTACAGACCACGATGGCCGTGTCATTGGCATCCCGCATTACCTCATATTCGATCTCCTTGTAGCCCTTGATACTCTTCTCCACCAGAACCTGATGTACCGGTGAGAGCGCCAGTGCATTTCGCATCATGTCCTTCATTTCTTCCGGATCATTGGCGAAGCCACCGCCGGTTCCTCCCAGGGTGAAGGCGGGACGGAGGATGACGGGATAACCGATCTCCTCGGCCGCAGCAAGTCCTTCCTCTATACTGTAGGTGATCTGCGACGGAACCACCGGCTCACCGATCTTCTCGCAGAGCTCCTTGAACTGCTCCCGGTCCTCTGCGCATCGGATCGATGCAGCATCCGTTCCCAGCAGCTCGATCTCACATTCCTCCAAAACTCCCTTATCATACAGCTGCATGGCCAGATTCAGGCCGGTCTGACCGCCGATTCCGGGAACCAGTGCATCCGGCCGCTCATACCGGCAGATGCGGGCCATAAATTCCAGTGTCAGCGGTTCCATATAAACCTTGTCTGCGATAACATTGTCCGTCATGATGGTCGCCGGGTTACTGTTGGCCAGCACCACCTCATATCCTTCTTCCTTTAAAGCCAGACAGGCCTGGGTTCCGGCATAGTCAAACTCTGCCGCCTGTCCGATCACGATGGGACCGGAACCGATCACCAGAACCTTGTGTATATCTGTGCGTTTGGGCATCTGTCTTTCCTCCATTCAGTAAATGTCATTCCGTAAGTGCTTTCGGCACTTTCATCTCAGGATGACATGGTTTCTTCCTCGCTTTGCATCTCAGGATGACATGGATCCTGCGTCATCTCATTCCTCAGGATGACATGTTTTCCACAAAGCGTTCGAACAGATAGGTGCTGTCCTGAGGACCGGGTGCGCTCTCAGGATGATACTGCACCGAGAACATGCGATCCTCCGGGCATCGGAGGCCCTCCACCGTATGATCCAGGAGATTGATGTGGGACACCTCCAGCTTCGTAGCCTCCACGGATTTTTCGTCCACCGCATAGCTGTGATTCTGACTGGTCATTTCGATCTTTCCGGTTTCGATATCCTGCACCGGATGATTTCCTCCGCGATGTCCGAATTTCAGCTTGTAGGTTTTGGCCCCGTAGGCCAGAGCCAGCAGCTGATGGCCGAGACAGATCCCGAAGGTGGGATACTCTCCCCGCAGCTCCTTCAGCATATCGATGACGCAGGTTACGTCCTCCGGATCTCCGGGCCCGTTGGAAATGAAGAGACCGTCCGGATTCATGAAGCGGATTTCCTCTGCGGTGGTATTATAGGGAACTACCGTCACATTGCAGCCGAAACGATTCAGCATACGGACGATATTGGTCTTCATGCCGCAGTCCACAGCCACCACACGGAACTTCGGATTTGCCGTCCGGGCATACCAGCGGCGCTTGCAGCTGACACGGGATACCGCATCATGGGGCACCGGCGTCTGCTGGATCCGGCGGAGTCCTTCCTCCGTGGACACATTCGGTCGGGTGATCAGCACCCTGCGGCTTCCCAGATCCCGGATGCTCCGCACCAGCTTCCGGGTATCTACACCGGTCACTCCGGGGATCTGATTCTCCTCCAGAAGCTCTGCCAGGGTTCTGGTATAACGGAAATTCGAGGGAAGATCGTTATAATCCCGAACGATCAGAGCCCCCAGTCCCAGACTCTTGCTCTCAAAATCCTCATCCGTGATACCGTAATTTCCGATCAGCGGATAGGACATCACCACTGCCTGATCCGTATAGGAAAGGTCTGAGGCGATCTCCTGATAACCCACCATGGAGGTGTTGAATACGATCTCACATACCGCATCCCGATCCGCGCCGAAGCCGGTACCGAAGTACTCGCTTCCATCCTCCAGAATCAGTTTCCGATTCAGTTCGCTCATTGTTTTTCTCCTTGCTGCATTCGTAAAAAATAAGGCACTTCGAGTAGGTATCTACCGAAACGCCCTTGCTTCGTCAAATAAGTATTATTGCGTCCCGCCCCCGGAACCCACACTTACAAGAAGTATAGACATTTTGGCCCCAAAAGTCAACACCTGTCCGGTTCATAAAGAAGGGGAAATGCACGCCTGCATTTCCCCCGTCAGTTCCCCTACAGCTCCGAAAGCCGTTTCTCGAACCGTTCCTTACTCACCACCTCAGGTATCTCGGTTACATACTTTCCGCTGAAGCAGGCATGGCAGTAACCGGTATGTCCCACCAGCTCGGACAGGGAATCCAGAGGAAGGTATCCCAGGGAGTCAGCGCCGATCAGCTCCGCGATCTCCGTCAGGCTGTGCTGACAGGCCACCAGGTTTTCCTTCGAATCGATATCCGTGCCGTAGTAACAGGGACTGATGAAGGGAGGAGATGAGATCCGCATATGAATCTCCTTCGCGCCCGCCTCTCTGAGAAGCCGGACGATCCGGCCGCTGGTGGTTCCCCGAACGATGGAATCATCCACCAGTACCACCCTTTTTCCTTCCACCGTGGAGCGCACCGGATTCAGCTTGATCCGAACGCCGCTGGCCCGCTCCTCCTGTGTAGGTGAGATAAATGTTCTTCCGATGTATTTATTTTTGATCAGGCCGATGCCGTACGGGATCCCGGAATACCGTGAGTACCCCAGTGCCGCGTCCAGTCCCGAATCCGGAACCCCCACCACCACGTCTGCGATCACGGGGTAGGTCCGGGCCAGGATCTCTCCGGCCTTCAGTCTCGCACCATGAACCGATACTCCGTCGATGACGGAATCCGGCCGTGCAAAGTAGATATATTCGAATATACAGGCGCTGCGCTCCGCCTTTCCGCAGTGATCCCGGAAGCTCTGGACTCCCTCCTCTGAGAAGACCAGCAGTTCCCCAGGCTCCACGTCCCTCACGTAGTTGGCGCCCACTGCCTCCAGTGCGCAGGTCTCGGACGCCGCCACATAGGTGCCATCCTCCCGCAGGCCATAGCACAGCGGCCGGAAGCCATGGGGGTCTCTGGCCACGATCATCTTGGCCGCAGACATGAGCACGATGGAATATGCACCCTCCAGATACTGCATAGCAGACAGTACCGCTTCCTCGATGGAAGGACACCGGAGTCTCTCCCGGGTAACGATATATGCGATGATCTCCGTATCCGAGGTGGAATGGAAGATGGCACCGGAAAGCTCCAGTTCATTCCGAAGCGTATAGGCATTGCTGATATTTCCGTTATGAGCCAGGGCCATTTTCCCCTTCTGATGATTCACCTCCATGGGCTGGCAGTTGCTGCGGTTGTTCCCGCCGGTGGTACCATACCGGACGTGTCCCACCGCCATATGTCCCGCCGGAAAACGGTCCAGCTCCTCCGCCGTAAATACGGTACTGACCTGTCCCAGATCCTTATGAGAATAGAAGAGTCCGTCCTCATTCACCACGATCCCGCAGCTTTCCTGTCCGCGGTGCTGAAGTGCGTACAGTCCGTAATATACATCCTTCGCCACCGGATATTCTTCTTTCGCATAGATCCCTATGATTCCACACTCTTCATGCAGTTCGCCTTCCATGGCCCGCACCTCCGTACTGATATTTCAAAGCCAGGCTCTCTACTCCCAGCGATCGATGATCTCCTCGGCGATCGCCCGCCTGGAGATACAGCGGTCCATGGCCATCTTTCCGATCCTGCTGTGAGCCTCGGCCTCTGTCAGCTGCTCCTTCTCCACCAGCAGACATTTCGCCTGGCTTATGATCCGAAGCTCCTTCATCTTATCCTCCATGGACAGAAGCTTCTTCTCCGTATCCCGGAACTTGTTCTGCATGGCGATGAGATGCCGTATATTTCTGGACAGTCCTCTGGCCGTAAGCGGCTTCGCCAGCACCACGACTCCCTGATCGATCACCCGCTCCGTCACGTCATCCGCCACCTCCCCCGGACTGATGAGGATGATCCCGGAGGTATATCTTCCGCAGATGTCCATGACAAAATCCAGTCCGAAATTGTCCGGCAGCGGCGCATTTACCAGGATCACATCATAATGCCGGTTCAGCAGCTCCTGCGCTGCCTGGGCAGCACTTTTCCGTACCTCTATGGTTGAAAAATGCCGGTCGGAGATCGTCTTCTTCACGAAATTATTCAGTTGTTCCGATGCAGAAACGATCAGGATCGAATACTGCCGATCAGAAATCTTTCCCATAGAATATCCTTAACCGTAATACGTGGTTTTCCAAACTAACTGACACGGAGCCTATGACATATAGCACTTCCGGATCTCCTCCGGCAGAAGCTTCTGGATAAAGCTGCTTTCCGAAGCCGCCTGTAGCGCCTCTCTTCTGGACTGCGGCAGCAGAACCCCTTCCTTATCCATTTCCTGGGGAAGCTCCAGTTGATTCCGGATTCCGTACAGACCTGCATGGATCAGCAGGGCATAAACCAGATACGGATTGCTGAGGGCGTCGGGAGATCTGAGATCCACCCGGGTCTTTTCATGGTGCGTGGAAATATGTACCATTTCTGAGCCGTCCATGCTGGACCAGTTGATCCGGTCCGGAGCGGTTCCATTTCCGAATCTTGCATAGGAGCCCTCTGACGGATTCAGGAAGAGGGTCATATCCCGGATCTTCTCAATGATCCCGGCAGCTGCATAGCGGCAGAGATCCTTCCCCTCCCGGTCCACTGCATAGATGTTGATATGATATCCGTTTCCCGGTGCATCCGGAAGCGGAACCGGCGAGAAATCGGCGATCAGGCCGTTTCGGTCCGCCACCGTCTGTACCACCATTTTAAAGGTGGTCATCTGATCGGCCGCCTTCAGGGGTTTTCCGAAATGAAAATCAATCTCATTCTGTCCCGGTCCCCGCTCATGATGGGAGCGTTCCGGGGTGAGTCCCATCTGCTCGATGGTAAGGCAGATCTCCCGGCGGATATTCTCCCCCCGGTCCAGCGGGGCGATATCCATATAACCGGCGTGATCGTACGGGATCTTGGTGGGATTCCCTTCCTCATCCTTCTTGAAAAGATAGAATTCCGAAGCGGAACCGAACCGGAAATCCACTCCTGCCTCCTCCGCGCATTTCACTGCATTCTGCAGGATCCTCCGGGTATCGGCCTCGTAGGGCTTGCCCTCCGGAGTAAATACATCACAGAACATCCGGACCACACGGCCGGAATCCGGACGCCAGGGCAGGATCGCCAGGGTGGACGGATCCGGGATCAGATACAGCCTCCCGCTCTCCTCCGTTTCAAATCCGGCGATCTCTCCGGCACCGATGCTGATCCCCTCTTCGAAGGCCTTCATCAGCTCGCCGGGCATGATCGATACATTTTTCTGGATACCGAAGGCATCCCGAAAAGCCAGGCGGATGAACTTCGCATCCTCTTCCTCGATAAACTGCATTACTTCAGTGGGTGTATAACGCATACTGACCCTCCTTATTTCTGATAGATCTCGTAATAGTATAGCAACGAAAATGTATTTCCGCCCCGGGGTCTATTCCTCTTCTCCCAGCGCCGCCTTCACAAACTGACGGAAGATGGGGTGCGGGCGGTTCGGCCGTGACTTGAATTCCGGATGGAACTGAACTCCCAGATAGAAGGGATGATCCTGGATCTCCACCGTCTCCACCAGATCCCCGTCCGGTGAAAGGCCGGAGATCACCAGTCCTGCCTCTGTCAGTACCTTGCGATACTCATTATTAAACTCATATCTGTGACGATGCCGCTCGGAAATGGTCATATCCTCTCCCGGGAGATAGCACTGCTCCATAAGGGTTCCCTTCTGAACGACACAGGGATATTTCCCGAGCCGGAGGGTGCCTCCCTTATCGATGGTCTTGGACTGGCCGGGCATGAAATCGATCACCTTATTCTTACAGAGTTCATCGAACTCTCCTGAATTTGCGTCCGGGATTCCCGCCGCATTTCTGGCATATTCGATCACCGCGATCTGCATTCCCAGGCAGATCCCGAAGTAGGGGATCCGGTTTTCTCTGGCATACCGTGCCGCCAGGATCATGCCCTCGATCCCCCGGACGCCGAAGCCGCCGGGAACGATGATGCCTGCATCCTGAGACAGCCGCTCCTGATAATTCTCCTGAGTCAGATCCTCCGAGTCGATCCAGTCGATCACCACATGGGCATTCAGGGCGAAGCCGGAATGATTCAGTGCTTCCACGATGGAGAGATATGCATCATGCAGCTGCACATATTTGCCCACC
>CADBOW010000163.1 GCA_902796375.1 uncultured Lachnospiraceae bacterium
ATCTTTCCGAGGATCGCAGATGCCGCTGCGACTGCCGGACTTGCCAGATAGATCTCGGAATCGATGGCACCCATACGACCGACGAAATTCCGGTTGGTGGTGGACACTGCCCGCTCACCATGAGCAAGGATTCCCATATGTCCGCCAAGGCACGGTCCGCAGGTGGGCGTCGAAACGATGGCACCTGCTTCCACAAAGATTTCCGCAAGTCCCTCACGAAGCATCTGAAGGTAGATGGCCTGAGTTCCCGGAATGATGATCACCCGGAGTCCGTCGGCACACTTCCGGCCGTTCATGATATCTGCAGCGATCCGCATGTCTTCGATCCGTCCGTTGGTACAGGATCCGATGACTACCTGGTCGATGGCGATATCTCCTGCTGCATGGATCTCATCAATGGTCTTCGTATTCTCCGGAAGATGCGGGAAGGATACGGTGGGACGAAGCTCGGCAAGATCGATCTCGATCACCTCATCATACTCTGCATCCGCATCTGCCTCGTAGACGGTATACTCCTTGCCGGGCGCATGCTCCTTCATATATTCAACGGTATTCTCATCCACCGGGAAGATACCGTTCTTTGCTCCTGCTTCGATGGCCATATTTGCCACGGTAAAACGATCATCCATGGAAAGCTCCGCGATTCCGTCTCCCACAAACTCCATGGACTTGTAGCGGGCACCGTCCACGCCGATCTTCCCGATAATGTGGAGGATCAGGTCCTTACCGCTGATCCACTGAGGCTTCTTGCCTGTAATCACAAATTTGATGGCGGAGGGCACCTTGAACCATGCCTTTCCGGTCACCATACCCGCTGCCATATCCGTACTTCCCACACCGGTGGAAAATGCGCCCAGTGCACCGTAGGTACAGGTATGCGAATCCGCGCCGATGCAGGTATTTCCTGCAACGATCAGACCTTTCTCCGGAAGAAGGGCATGCTCGATCCCCATCTGTCCTACATCGAAATAATTGACGATATTGTTCTCACGGGAGAAATCCCTCACCTGCTTTACGTGCTCCGCACTCTTGATATCCTTATTCGGCGTGAAATGATCCATGACCAGCGCGATCTTCGTGTTGTCGAACACCGTCTTCTTCTTAAACTTCGCCAGCTCATTGATGGCTACCGGAGTGGTCACATCATTTCCAAGCACCAGATCCAAATCTGCCTCGATCAGATCTCCGGCGTGAACCTCCGGAAGTCCTGCGTGTGCAGCAAGGATCTTCTGTGTCATTGTCATACCCATGATATATTCCTCCCTTACGATAAATTACATCCCGACAGATTCCACCGGGATATCACGCTTGATTTTATCATAATCAGATATATAATAATAATATATATTACTAATACTTCTTATAACTTTATGTTATAGCACAACAGGAGGTCCCATGATCGACAATCTGAACTATTATCGTGTATTTCTGGCCGTAGCGGAAACCGGCAGTTTCAGCCATGCTGCGGAACAGCTCTATATCTCACAGCCTGCCGTCAGCAGATCCATCCGCAACCTGGAGGATGCACTGTCCGCGCAGTTGCTGAACCGATCCTCCCGCGGTATCACGCTGACCGAACACGGCCAGCTTCTCTATGACCATTTACTGGAAGCTTTTCAGAGCATCCGGACCGCCGAGGATGAGCTTCAGCAGATCAATGACCTGGGGATCGGAGAGCTTCGGATCGGAGCCTCCACATCTCTCTGCAGAAATATCCTGCTCTCCTACCTGTCCGACTTCATTATTCGATATCCGCATATCAAGCTGTCCATCACCTGTCATTCCACCATGACCACGATCCGGAAACTGGAGGAAGGCACCATCGATCTGGGGCTGATCTGCGAGACAACCCTCCCGGAGAAGCTGTCCTACCATCCGCTGAAGGAGATCCATGACATTTTCGTAGTGAATCCTTCCTATCTGGAGCATCTGTATATCCGCGAGCAGGCGACGGACCGGGCCGCGGAACCCCCCTGGCTCTTCGCAGGAAATGTCACAAGCCTGCTGGATCCCTCCTCCCGGAAGAAGCCAGCCCGGAGAACCCCCGCGGACACCGCTTCCTATCCGGGAGCCGATATGCCTACGGAGGAAATCCTGGAGAAGGGACATCTGCTGCTGCTGGAGAAGGGAAATGTAACGCGAAATCATCTGGAGCATTACTTCTATCAGCAAAACATCCAGCCCGGTCAGGTGCTGGACGTGAATAATATGGATCTGCTGATCGATTTTGCCAAGATCGGAATGGGAGTCTCTTCCGTCGTAAAGGAATTCGCAACCGAAGCCCTGGAGGGGGGTTCTCTGATCGAGCTTCCTGTACATCCCTCCGTCCCTGCCCGCACCGTGGGTTTCTCCGTCAATCTGCAGCGGAGGCGGAGTCAGTCTCTGCAGAAGTTCATGCAGGTACTGGGCCTGGAAGAAAAGTAAACCCCTATCATGCAAAAACTTCCGGAGACGTATCCCCGGAAGTTTCCTTTTCTTATTTGGCATATTTTACTTTAATTTCTCCTGTGCCGGAATCCAGCTTACATTCTCCGCCGGTTGACCTGTTCTCCGGAAGGCTGATATCTCCGGTTCCGGTATCGGCTTTGATGTTCTTGGATGTCAGGAATTCACATGTGATATCTCCGGTTCCGGTGTCGATATTGACCTTTTCCGCATCACATTTTACAAGTGTCACATCACCTGTACCAGTGTTGATCTTCAGATCTTCGGATACCATCACATACTCCAGCCGGGATGAGCCGGTTGAGCAATCCAGATTCATCGTTCCCGCCTTGATCCGGGACAGCCGGATCTCTCCTGTGGAAACATCCACCTTAAACTCTCCTTTTACATCAAGCCCCGAGATATTCGCATATCCGGTGGATGTATGAACATCCAGCCGATCCAGTGAATAAAATGAATTCTCGCTGCCGCCTTCACCCTCTGCATTCTGCTTCGGGAGATATACCTGTATCTTCTCTTTGGATCCGAAACCGAAGCCGATGAAATCAAACCAGCTCTTTTTGTCCTTCAGACGGATATTCAGAACATTTCCGTCCACCTTCACCTCGTGAAGATATTTCTCCGTTTCATCACATACAACTCTGACCTTCCCATCCTTCGACTCCAGGAATTCCACATCTGCGATGGAAGTGTCAATCTTGATCTCACTGAAGGATTCCTTCACCTCATATTCATTGTGGACCGCTTCCCCTCTTGTATTCAGCTTGCTGAAATTAAATCCTACCAGGATCAGTCCGGCGAGAACAAAGAGCAGACCGCAGCTGATAAATACAGATGCTACGATGAACCAGTTTTTTCTTCCCGTTTTCATACTCTATCCCTCCTTCCGAACAGACCTGTGATACCTCTCCAGATAGCGCGGCAGGCCTTTGCAGCCAGCCGGAGCACCGGACCCGATACCAGGAACATAAAGATGGAAATACCTGCCAGTACAAATCCGCAGCCGGCGTAGAACAGTCCCACTGCTATGTCACCCGAGAACACATACCGGATCAGGATAAAGATCCCGGCCACACCGCTCACAGCAAAGGAGCCTGCGATCACATAGTAGACAAAGGTAAATGTCCATACCAGAACAAATGCCGTAAACACAAGCACGCCTGCCGTGATAAGAAGCGGGAACCAGATCGGAAATCCCAGAATAACAAACAGCCAGAAGATTCCGGAATGTGATTTCTTCTCCCTTCCTGAACCGGCATAATATCCGGTTCCCTGTGCTGCGTAGGAGGAGTTTCCGGAATAGGAACCTGAATTACTTCCCGGTGCCTGATAGCTGCTTGCCGTAAAATCATTTGAATTCAGATATGGTGATTCTCCCGATCCTGCCACATCTGCCTCAGCCCATTTCGGATTCCCTGTGGACTTCCTGGGTCCCTCCGGCACATCCGCCAGGATCTGAGCTGCAGCTTCCTCCACACCACCAATGGCTTCCACTGCTTCATCTTCTGTCATACCGCTCTCAACCCGGTCATCGATCATTTCCGCATAATAATCCAATGATCGCTCCACGTCTTCATTTGGCAGTTCAGACAGACGGTTCCATAGTGTCTTCAGGAATTCCTGTTTGTTCATCCCTCTTACCCTCCTTCACAATAAACTGATAAATGGACAGGATCTCATTCCATTCATCCTGAAACTCATCCAATCTTCGTGTACCCTGCGAGGTTATGTGGTAATACTTTCGCAGGCGGCCGTTGTGCTCTGCGGATCTGACCGCCAGATACTTCGACGATTCCAGTCTTCGAAGGATCGGATATAGTGTTGACTCCGATATTTCCACATATGGTTTCATATCCCGAATGATCTGATACCCATAGGAGTCTTCCGTTCGAATCGCAGCCAGTACGCAAACATCCAAAAGACCGCGTTTCAGTTGTACATCCATGCACACGCCTCCTTTCCTAGATCATGTTTCATACCCTTTGATATGGTATATTATATGTCGCATAGTATTATATGTCAAGTAATATTATGCAAAAAATATTATAATACGTAATACAGGGACAGATGCACCGAAATACCGATGTATCCGTCCCTGTATGAACGTCGTTTTATGTATTGTTCCCTGAATCCTCCTGCTTCCGGACACTGACAAACAGCCGGAAGCCCAGCTCCTCATTGATCTGCAGTGTTCCTCCCATCCTGCGGACACGGCTTTCTATATTCACCAGTCCGATCCCGGGGGCACCTTCTGTCCCGCCGCTGACCGGTCTGTCCTTTCTCCTTCCTTCTTCCGACAGGTAATCATGCAGGATCATCTGGTAGAAACCCGGATGCTCCATGATCTGCAGGGAAACCGTATCATTCAGGCTGTGACGCATGATATTCGATACCCCTTCCCGCAGAATGCCGATGAAGCCGTATTTGATCTCTCTGGGAATATTCTCCGAGACATCGATCTCCACCGTCACATGAAAGGATTCCTTCAATGTCTCCATGATCTGCCGCACCGACATTTCCAGATTCACGGAGGAATCATGCAGGTCATGCACACTGCTCCGAATGCTGGTCATGGCACTGTCCAGTGTTTCCCGAATCCCGGAGAGCTCCGTATGTACCGGTTCCTCCTTATGAATGGCCAGAAGCGCCCCCACCTGGAGCAGGGCCCGTGACAGTGTATGTCCCACATTATCATGGATCTCACGGGCGATCCGGTTACGCTCCTGCAGCTGCGCCGTCATCACTTCATAATCCCTTGCAGCCATAAGCTCTTCATTCTGACGGTTCAGTTTCTGCCTCTGTTCCTCATCGTCATCCCTCATTTTTAGGATCATTTTCTTCTGAATGGTCAATCGGACCGATTTAAATGCAAGCCAGACCGACAGACAGAAAAGCACTGCGACGATCCAGATCACCGAATCCGGGATTCCCAGTTCCCCGCCGTCGATCGCGCCCCGGATCAGCAGGATCCCGGACACCCCCAGTGCGGGCCACTGTCTGCACAGCACCAGATCATAGACCACAACCGGCAGGATCACGTAGTATTCCGGCCAGAGGAGAATGACCGCCAGTGACCCGTATAAAAGGACCAGCGCTCCGTATCGCCGGTAGGAAGACCTGGAATTCATTCCCTCCGTCGAAACCAGCCACAGCAGGGCAGCCGTGAAGGCAAGTGTCAGATAGATCACCAGCAGCTGTTCCTTCCCGCCAAAGGACAGAATGATCGCGAAGATCGTACAGATATAAAGAATGATTTTATCTATCACCTGATCCATGGTTTACTCTCAAGCCTTGTTCTTATAATAGAATATTGCCAGATTGGTCCGGTCCCGGAGATCCAGCTTACTTAAAATGGAACTGATATAATTCCGGACGGTTCCCTCGGACAGAAAAAGCTTCTCTGCGATCTCCCGGTTGGACAGTCCGTCCGCCACGCATTCCACGATCTCCGCTTCCTGCGTCGTCAGGCCATAGTCCTCAAAGGCGAAGGACTTCTCCTTCGGCGCCAGCATTTCCGGAAGCCGGTCCACCACCTGATCCCCGAATACGGTCTGTCCTTCCTGAACCGCCCGAAGCGCGGGAAGGATCCCGTCAAAATCCTGCTTTATGATATAGCCCTTCGCTCCGATGGCCAGTGCGGTGCGGATATACTCATCATCATTAAATGTTGTGAGGAACAGGATCCTTGCTGCAGGGTCTTCCTTCAGGATCTCCCGGCCCGCATCCAGTCCCGTCATTCCCTCCATCCGAATATCCATGAGCAGGATATCCGGCCGCAGGCGTCGATACAGCTCCACTGCTTCCGCGCCGTTTCTTCCCGTTGCCAGCACCTCCGTATCTCCGCCGGCTTCAATTATGGTTTTCAGTGAAACTGCCACCAGGCTGTCATCATCCACGATCACTATCTTCATGTTCTGCTGTCCTCTCTGTCAGATTTCCCTCCTGAAGCATATGAAACGAAGGACCCTGACGGTTTCCCGGGATCCTTCGTATAGCTCAGACTGACATAAGCTCTTCATTGATTTCCTTAATATTCTTCTTCAGCTCCCTGTATTGCTGGATCCCCATGATCAGATATGTCACCGCATAGCCTGCGATGGTGGGGATCAGCGCCTGGGGATGCCGGTGCAGCTGCCATAGCAGGATGGTGATCCCCACCAGCACCACCGCCGTTGTAATAAAATACAGGATACTCTGCACCACAAACCCGATCCGGTCGATATCGAACAGAAATGTCATTCCCGCGAAGGTCGCTCCGATCAGGCCGTACAATAGCACATTGACATAGGCTGCGATGGCCGTCGTGGGGAACAGGGATCTGGCTTCCGGCGAAATGGATACAAATCCTTCATTTCCCGTTGCATTTATGATCACATCCACCAGGAGATTCACGACCAGGCCGCAGAACGCCGATATGGCAAAGCTGACTACAGCTCTTTTCAGATATTCCTTCATCGCTGCTCTCCTTTCCCGAATCCCGGAACATGATTGCTGTTGTCCCTGGCTTCGATCAGCCGGCTCTTCAGCCGTGTTACATTTCTGCGTGATGCATAGGTCTCATATCCGTTTTCCATAATAACCTTGATCGTTCCGGTCAGTGAAAGATCCAGGCTCCTTATCTTATTCACGTTCACAAGCTCCGACCTGGAGATCCTGAGAAAACCGCAGTTTTCAAATTCCGTTTCAAGCTCCTGCAATGTCTTCTGAACGGTATATCTCTTCACGGCATCCAGAGCGATCACCTTCTGCTTCTCCGCATAGAAGCATATGAGCTCCGCCGGACGCAGGACACATCGGTTTCCCACCTCATCCATGCCGTTCAGTGCCGGATCATACAGCCCGTGGAGCTGATCCACGATCCGGTGAACCTCTTCGTCCATCCGGTTCTTACAGACATGCAGCTCCGTCTCCCGGAACCGCTCGTTGATATTCGCCTTTATGATCATTTCTGTCTCCTCCGGAACCGTCTCTTATACTGGGGACATATTCCCAGCTATGATACCGCAGCACGCACACTTCTGTGTTCCGTGCTGCAGAATATCATTATAGTTGATTCTCCGGTTATTTTCAATGCAGGAAGGGGAAGCATATCTTATGACAGATCCGCTCTCATCTTTCTCCGGAACAGGGTTACTGCCAGAAATGACAATACCAGTGCAGAGCCGAAGACTACGATCAGCGGAAGAAGAAAACCCTCCCAGGAAAAGTCCATGGCGATCACCGAACGTACCATCTTCGTACAGTAGTAGAAAGGAAGGCATCTGCAGATATCATACATCACGCCACCGGTTCTCTCCACATCGAACCAAATCCCGCCCACAAAGGAGCCCAGGGAAATGATGACCGAGCACATACCCGGAGCGGATTTTTCGTTGAGCAGAGTTCCGAAGATCATTCCCAGCGCGATGAAAAAGCATGCGGAGGGAAGTGACAGAATAACCACCAGCAGCAGACCCACGGGATTCAGCTCCGTCCCCACGATCAGCGAGATCACAAAGGCTGCGATCCCGGTGAGCAGGGACTGCACTGCGGATATCACGAACATCGGAAGGAAATAGCCCAGTGTGAAATTCTCACTTTTCATGGGTGTTGCATACAGCCGCACCAGGAAGGAGGTGCTTCTGTCCGTAGCCACCTGAAGTCCGGTGAAAAGCATCACAAAGGTCTGTCCGAAGATGATCACGCCGCCGGCCAGGTTATCAATCTGAAAGACTGTAACCTGCCCTTTGGGAATACTCTGGTTTACGATGGTCATAATGATCAGCATGACCAGAGGAAATGCCACACAGAAAATGTAACTCAGCACATCTCTGGACATTTCCAGAAGATTTCTTTTTGCATAGCTCATGGTTCTATTCATGATAAACGCCCTCTCTTTCTGCTGCTGCGATGAATACTTCCTCAAGTCCTTTTCTGCCGCTCTTCTCTTCCAGTTCCTTCAACGTTCCCAGATCCACCAGTCTTCCGCTTACCATGATTCCGATCCGGTCCGCCAGAGCTTCTGCTTCCTCCATGTAATGGGTCGTAAGGATAATGGTGGTGGTCTCCTTCAGCCGGTTGATGATCTTCCACAGTTCTCTTCTTGCCAGAACATCCAGACCCAGTGTCGGTTCATCCAGGAAGAGCACCTTCGGCTCTCCGATCAGTGCCATGGCGATGGACAGCTTCCTCTTCCATCCGCCGGACAGTGTCCTGGCCTGCTTCTTCCGGAATTCCGAAAGGCCAAAGACCGAGATCAGTTCTTCGACTTTCTTCTTATGAGCCTTCCCGTCCTCCGGCGTTTCGTAGATCCGGGCCATGAAGGTCAGATTTTCTTCCACAGTAAGCTTTTCAGCCACCGCCGTATCCTGAGGCGAGATACCGATCATCCTTTTGACCACGTCCGTTTCGCGGCTTACGTCATGCCCCAGAATCTCAGCCGAGCCCGATGTCATGGCCGAGAGACCGCACAGCATCCGGATGGTGGTGGTCTTTCCGGCACCGTTTACCCCCAGCAGTGCGAAGAGCTCACCCTCCCGGACCGTAAGGGACAGATGGTCAACTGCCGTCTTCGTCCCGTAGATCTTCGTAAGCTCCTTCGTTTCGATCGCATATCCTCTTTCGATCCTTCCTTCTTCGATTCTTTCCTTCTTCTCAGCCATAATAAAAACCTCCTTCGGTTGTTCGCCGTCCTTTACGGTGAATATAACCGAAGAAGGTTTCTTCTGAAATACTTTTGACACGAACGGTAGCTCCGGCTCGATAAACGGTCACGAATCCACCGAGGATTTATCACTTCCCTGTAAGCTGATAGATGGCATGCCATGCCCGGTCGGATATGGCATGTACACTTTCCTTCGCCACCTCCTCGGGAGTGATCACGTCCACGATATCATAATAGACATCGGATCTGTGGAATACCATCTGCTTACTGATCTTCTCTGTATCGCGGATACAGACAACCACCACATAGGCTCCGGCTTTCTTGGCCACCTTGAAGACCCCGTCATGGAAGGGAAGCAGGACCCCTGTCTTACTTCTGGTCCCCTCCGGAGATGCTCCGATGGACACCTCCTCCCGTTTCAGAAGCTCTGCCGCACGATTGATGGACTTCAGTGCTTCCTTCGGATTCTCCCGGTCAATGGCCATGAAGCAGCACCTGCGAACGATCCTGCCGAATACCGGCACATGAAAATTCTCCTCCTTGGACAGGAAAGCGATATTCCACTCCTTCAGCTCGCGATACAGAAGAAGGGGATCAAAATTCGATACATGATTGTAGACGAAGAATACTCTCTTCGTCTTGGGAATCTTCTCCTTTCCCGTAAAATGCATATGGATCCGCACCGGCCACAGCATCGCATCCGTTCCCTTATACAGAAGCTTTCGGTAGAAGGGACTATCCGTATCATATTCCTTTTTCGTACTTACAAAAAGACTTGCGATATACAGAAACAGCGCCGGAATGAAGAACAGCACCGACAGGATCGCAAGTATCACCCATAAAACGGTCAGCATAACAAACCTCCAAATCAGAATGACGGAAGGATTCCAGTCCTTCCGCCATTATATTCGATATATTCCGAATAATCAATTCCGTTCTTATGCCATTTGTCTTCTTTCCGCCGTGACTCTGGATGCCGCAAGTCCCACAAAGAGGCAGACCAGGCCAAACGCAAGCTGGATCACGTAGCAGTCCCAGACATCCTCAAAGCCACCGCCGCTGAAGATCCGGTTCACTGCCGTGGAGTACCAGTAATTCGGCAGGAAACGCGCAACCTTCTGAACACCGTCACCCAGAATACTTAAGGGAACGAAGGTTCCTCCCAGAAAACTGAAGCCCAGACCGATGATATTCGAAAAGGCAGATGCCGAAGCCGACGCCAGGAACGGAATATTTGCCAGCATGGAGATCATCATGGCTACCACCAGGGTGAATACAAATGCATTCGTTACAGCAAGCCACCAGGATTCGGTAAACAGGAATGAGCTGACATCTGAGGAGGCTCCTCCGTCCACATTTCCGGGAACCGCACCGCTTCCTCCGTTCATGAAGCTTGCCACCAGGATCAGAACCACAAGTATGATCATTGAAAATGTTGCTCCGCCGAAGAAGATCCAGAAGTTTCTCTTTCCGGGCGTCATGGAGGATACCTGGATCCGGTTTCTCTTCTCGCCTTTGTTAAATGCTACGATTGCCGGGAACACACCCATGATCAGGATCGACAGGATTCCGAAGGGCAGATAGTTAAAGTTTCCCTTCAGTGTTCCGTACTTCTGCTTCTCCACTGCATCAATGGATACATACTTCGTGATATCCAGAGATTCCTCCGTCTTTTCGGAAGCCTCTGGGATGCTCAGCCCCTGTTCCGTATAACCGCGAAGTGCATTCAGATAATTGTCCAGCTGCAGGGAGATATAGAGTCCCACCGGCATGCTGTCATCATAGGTATTAATGATCTGATTCTCTCCGGTTTTCTCAAAGGTATCACCGAAGCCCTTCGGGATCCGGATATAGGAAACAATCTGCTCATAATACAGAAGGTCCTTGATCTGATCCTCTTCCAGCTTCTTATCCTTCACCTTATGACTCTTCTTCAGGAATTCCACAACCGCATCGGCGTACTCGGAATCATCCTGATTCTCCACGTAAATGTCATATTTATCCAGGGTTGCCTTCTTGCTCTCATTGTCGGCATAGATCCCGTTCAGCAGCATCACGATTCCGATGGTGATCCCGAAATACAGCAGAACACTGAAGAGATTTTTCTTTATGATCTTGAAAAACGCCTTATAAAGACTCATACTGTTTCCTCCTTGACAGGACAGCTCCCAGCAGGAACAAGCCTGCGGTCAGTGCCAGCAATGTGATGATGGCACGGAAATATCGATCTCCGACGCCGAATATATTCAATGAGTAAAATGCATCCGTGATTACGGACATGGGATTGATCCTGTTTACAATGGGCGCCGATTCTTCAACCACTGCCTTCAGCTGAACCGCATACAGACCGGAGATGGCTCCGCCTCCCATGGTGATCAGTGTCAGGATCGTATTCTTTACTCCATAGGTGAACCGTCCGATATGGGATACAAAGTATCCAAGTGCGCATCCCGTCAGAACGCCGCAGCATGCCGTCAGGATGATCATCGGTATTTCACCTCCGAACCGGATCCGAAGGATTCCAAGCAGATATACCAGTGCGATCCCCATGCAGATCAGCTGGAAGGTGAGAACTGCAAGGATCACTCCGAATTCATATTTCAGCTTGCTGACGCCGGACGCTCCCACCCGAAGTCCTGTATTGGAACAGTTCGGCTGAAGGCTCACGATCATTTCAAGCACCGTGGTGGAAGCCAGCATGCACATCATGGCCAGCAGATTGTAGAAGTAAGGTACATAAGGATCCTTGTTCTCTCCTGCCATTCCCTTATTGACCACATATTCGATATCCGCAGATACCGACTGCTGCGCCTTTGCCAGTGCCTCCGGTCCCCGGGCAGCACTGTCCTTCAAAAGATCCGCCTTCGTTCGATAGGCACTGACGATCCCGGACAGAATGCTCTGATACATATCATTTTCCGCGATGGTAAGCGCAACATCCGTTTCACTGCTCAGTCGGATGATACCGATTGCCCGCTTCGTCTGATCGGAATCCCCTTCCTTCTCCGGTGATGTACCGAATACCTTCTTTGCTGCGCTGTCGCCGCCCGCCGCTTTTTTCAGCATGGCCTGAGCCTCTTCCTCCGTCGCGAAGGTGATATCCATCATTTTATCTCCGTTTTCGTAGGTCAGATCACGGAGCACCTTTACAAAGGGATGGGCTTCCGCATTCTCTCCCACGATGGCCACATGCATCGCCTTGGAGGATTGCTGTCCGTAGATGGATCCGAAGGCGAAGTAGAACAGGCTTCCCAGAATCAGCGGAAAGGCCAGCCCCCAGAAGACGGTGGACTTCGTCCGGAAGATCTTCTTCATATATGAAACATAGACTTGCAACATAGTTTTTCTCCTCAATCTTTATCTCTCAGTTCCTTACCGGTAATCTCCAGGAACACATCATTCAGAGTCGGCATTTCCGAGAAGATCCTGTCATAGGACAGATCATGCTCCGCAAGATACTCAACCACATGTGATATATTATGCCGTCCGCCGCTGCATTTGATGATCATCCGCTGTTCCACATAGCTTACATCATAGACATGATTCAGCTTCCGGATCCCGTCGATATCCTCCTGAGATATCTTCCGGATATCCACGATCACGCTTTCCGTGTTCCGAATCTTCCGCTTCAGTTCTTCCGAGGTTCCCGAGGCAACCTCCTTCCCCTTATCCATGATCAGGATCCTGGAACAGATCTGCTCAACCTCTTCCATGTAATGGGAGGTATAGATGACCGTGGCTCCCTGCCGGTTCAGCTCCGTGATCCCCTCCAGGATCTTATTTCTGGACTGGGGATCCACCGCAACCGTCGGTTCATCGAAAATGATCAGCTCCGGCTTATGGGCGATACCGCAGGCGATATTCAGACGCCTCAGAAGGCCTCCGGACAGCTTCTTCGGATAGAACTTCTTAAAGTCCCCGATGTCCACGAAGCGGATCGCCTCCTCAACCAGCTTCCTTCTCTCTTCTTTATCCTGCACATAAAGACCGCAGAAGAAATCCACATTTTCGTAAACCGTCAGCTCATCAAATACCGCTACATTCTGACTCACCAGACCGATCCTTCGCTTCAGATCTCTGCGGTTGGCCGTCATCTTCTCACCGAAGAGCTGAACCTCCCCCTTGTCGTAGGTAAGCAGAGACAGGATGCAGTTGATGGTGGTGGATTTACCGGAGCCGTTGGGTCCCAGGAGTCCGAACACCTCTCCCTTCCTGATCTCAAGGCTGAAGTTATCCAGCGCGATCAGCTCCTTATAACGTTTTACCAGATTCGTAACCTTTACTACTGTTTCACTCATGGCATTTCCTTTCTGCATTCGCTGTTTATCCCCACCGGCACCGTGCTTCGCGCCACCGGCGCCCGGGTGCATACGGTTCTCGAAACACTGTCAGGTGTCCCGTACCTTTTCCATAAGAATAACATCCGATGCCGGATCCCGTAAGTGATATCCGTCATCGGATGTTATTCTTTCCATATGACATTTGTCATATCATGCATCAAAAGCCCTGTCCCAGGGCCGGTCGTCATTGCACTTCTATCTGCTGCACGGCCGACAACGCTCTCTGTCCCAGAGCCGGCATCTCATTCTGTCAGCCCACCGGCCGGAGTCACCACCTCCGTCGCCACCTTTTCCCGGAAACGCACATCATGTTCCACCAGAAGCATGGTGGGCCGGAAATCCAGGATCAGCTTCTCGATCTGCATCCGAGAGAAAACGTCGATATAATTCAACGGCTCATCCCAGATATATAAATGAGCCGGCGTGATCAGACTTGCTGCCAGCAGCACCTTCTTCTTCTGGCCTTCCGAGAAATCCTCCATCGGTTTGGCAAACTGCTCCCTGTCGAAATCCAGTTGTCGCAGGATTGCCAGGAACAGGCTCTCCCTGAGACCTCTCTTCTCGCAGTAATTCCGAAGAGTTCCTGCCAGATGGGATGTATCCTGGTTTACATAAGATACAATCAGCCCGGAACCCACTTCCAGAGTACCTTCCGTAAGCAGATGGGCACGGGATTCATTTTTGTCCTGTCCTTTCGAATCCCGGACCGGATCCTCAAGGTCGGCACCGGCTCCTGCTTTCTGCAGGATCGCCCGGATGATACTGGATTTTCCGCATCCGTTCGGCCCTGCCAGTACCACCCGGTCCCCCCGCTTCACCTGAAACCGGAGTCCCGTAAAGACCGGGTCCTCCGCTCCCTCATACCGGAGCGCCAGATCCCTGGCGTGGATCAGGACCTCCTTATGATACTGCATCGGTTCCAGCTTCAGATTCACAACCCGCTCCACATCCTGAAGCAGTCCTTCCTTCTCTTCAATCTCCCGGTCCATCCGCTTCTCGTAGGACTTTACCCTGGCCTGCATCTTCTTGGTTTTGGCTCCGATATAGGAACGGGTGGAGATATTCCGTTCCGGCTCCTTCAGCGGATCAAAGCCGATCTTCGAGTTCTCGCTTTTTTCCGCCCACCGGCTGCTTCGGTCTGCCGCTGCCCGGAGCTTCCCGATCTCCTTCATGTGCTTCTCATTCTCTGCAATGGCATTTCTGTCATTCCGCTCCTTATTCTCCCACCAGGAGGAGAAGTTCCCCGCCTGAACCTCTATGGTCTCCCGGTTCATCACCAGCATGTGATCACATACCGCATCCAGCAGATCACGGTCGTGGGATACCAGGATGAACCCCTTCTTTGAGGCCAGGTATTTCTTCACAATCTCCCGGGCCTTCGCATCCAAATGGTTCGTTGGCTCATCGATCAGCAGGAACTCATTTTCCCCTGCGAAGAGAACCGCCAGCATGATCCGGGTCCTCTCCCCGTGACTGAGGGTCCCGAAGGGCCGGTACAGAAATTCAGCATCCATGCCGACCTCATTCATCTGGATCAGCACCTGCCAGGACTCCACCTGAGGCTTCCAGCCTTCCATCAGTTCATCGGCGGACTTGGAAAGCTCCTCCGCCTTTACTTCATACGGGAAGTAGTCAAAATGTGTACTGGTCACAATACTTCCCTGATATTCATATTCACCCATCAGCAGCTTCAGCAAAGTGGTCTTCCCCTTTCCGTTCCGCCCGATCAGTCCCAGCTTCCAGTCGGTATCGATATGGAAGGTTATCTGTTCCAACACATCTTCTGCCGTGCCTTCATAGGCAAATGTAAGATCTGTCACCTTTATTTCAGCCATGTATCATCACTCCTTTATCTGTCTCCGGATCTCGTCCGACCCGGTCTATGGTTCAGCCCTTTTCCTGACCGAGTCCTTCCCTCGGCCCGATTCACCTTGGAAATGGGAATGCGCTTCTTCAACTTACGGGTTCCGTCAAATACGATATGCTCTATCTTCTTTTTTCCCATGGAACACCTCCTGTTTCCGAAGATAATTCTGCCGGCCGTATCGCGCAGTCGAGTCGGAGAGAAACCCACCTCCAACTCGATGTCGCGTTGGCCGGCAAATACTCGTGCAAGCACGATTGCTTGCCGGCCG
>CADBOW010000164.1 GCA_902796375.1 uncultured Lachnospiraceae bacterium
CTTCGGGTCGAAGTCGGAACCACCCTTACCACCGCCGATGGGCAGAGTTGTAAGAGAGTTCTTGAAGATCTGCTCGAAACCGAGGAACTTGATGATACCAAGGTTTACTGAGGGATGAAGGCGAAGACCTCCCTTGTAGGGTCCGATGGCATTGTTAAACTGTACACGGAAACCACGGTTTACCTGAACCTGTCCGTTGTCATCCACCCAGGGAACACGGAACATGATCTGACGATCCGGCTCGGTGATCCGCTCCAGAATAGCAAGCTTACGATACTTCTCCTCATCCTGATCGATCACCGGACGAAGGGAATTCAGAACCTCAGTTACTGCCTGGATAAATTCAGGCTGATCCTTGTCTCTCTTCTGGACGAGCTCCAGAACCTCATCAACATACGACATAGCTGTTTTCTCCTTTTTTATATGATATTTCTCCGCAGAAACCGACGATCCGTTTCTGCAAAACTGAAAAAATTATACATGAAAATGCTTTTTCTGTAAATAAGAAAATTAAGTTTTTTATCTTTATTTTTATATTTTTTAGTCATTTTTTGTTTTTGCTTAATTAATTCAAGAAAAATACCTGTCACTCCTCCGCCCAGTCGAAGGATCTTTCCACTGCCTTCTTCCATCCTGCGATTTTCCGGGCTCTTTCCTCTTCCGTGATCACGGGCTTGAAGATCCTGTCGATATCCGCATTTACCTTGATCTCATTCTTATCCTTCCAGTACCCAGTGGCAAGTCCCGCAAAATACGCCGCTCCCAGTGCCGTGGTTTCCACGCAGGCCGGCCGCACCACCGTTGCACCGATCACATCCGCCTGAATCTGCATCAGGAAGTTATTTGCAGAGGCCCCACCGTCCACACGAAGGTTGGACAGAATGATCCCGGAATCCGCTTCCATAGCAGCCAGTACATCACTGGTGGAGTAGGCCAGCGACTCCAGAGTCGCCCGGATGATGTGATATTTATTGACTCCCCGGGTGATCCCCACGATGGTTCCCCGGGCATACTGATTCCAGTAGGGAGCGCCCAGTCCCGTAAATGCCGGAACCACATAACAGCCGTTGGTATCCGGTACCTTCTTGGCCATATATTCCGAATCCTCGGCAGAATCGATCAGACGCATTTCATCTCTCAGCCACTGAATGGATGCTCCTGCGATAAAGACCGATCCCTCCAGGGCATATTTCACCTTCCCGTCAATCCCCCAGGCGATGGTGGTTACCAGCCCGTTCCTGGAAAATACCGGGCGATTCCCCGTATTCATCAGCAGGAAGCAGCCGGTTCCATAGGTGTTCTTCGCATCCCCCTCGTTGAAACAGGTCTGTCCAAAGAGGGCCGCCTGCTGATCTCCCGCGATCCCGGCGATGGGGATGGGCCCGCCGAAGCATATGGAATCCGTCTCACCGTAGATCTGGCTGGAAGGACACACCTCCGGCAGCATACATACCGGGATGTCCAGCTTCTCCAGGATCTCATCGTCCCATTTCAGCTCCGTGATATTATACATCATGGTTCTGGAGGCATTGGAATAATCCGTCACATGCACCCGGCCCCGGGTCAGCTTCCAGATCAGCCAGGTATCCACGGTTCCGAAGAGCAGTTCTCCCTTCTCCGCCCGTTCCCGGACACCCTCGACATTTTCCAGGATCCATCGAAGCTTGGTGGCAGAAAAATAGGCATCGATCACAAGGCCGGTCTTCTCCCGGAAGAAATCCGTAAGTCCTTCTTCCTTCAGGCTGTCGCAGTATTTGGAGGTGCGCCGGCACTGCCAGACGATGGCATTGTATACCGGTTCTCCCGTATTCTTATCCCATACGATGGTGGTCTCCCGCTGATTTGCGATCCCGATCCCGGAAATATCCCTGTAGGTGACACCCACCTTTGACATACATTCCACCGCTACACCCAGCATGGAAGACCATATCTCATTTGCGTCATGCTCCACCCAGCCCGGGGAGGGAAAGATCTGTGTGAACTCCTTCTGTGCCACGGAAATGATCTGCCCTCTCTTATCAAAAAGAATCGCGCGGTTACTGGTGGTACCCGCATCCAATGCCATAATATACTTTCCCATATCCCTTCTCCTCTCCTGTGTGGGTTTGCTGCCGCGGACTGTTGATCAGACTGACATGCATGTCCATCGGATGAACGCCGCGAATGATTCTGAATCATAACAACAGCCTGTGACCGGATGGCCACAGGCTGCTGCAGGAATTCTTCTCTTTAGCGATTCAGACAGATACCGGTCTTACTGAATTTATATACTTTATTGCCGATCTTCACCTTTCCGGTCTCCATTACGCCATAATCCTTCGCCTTCTTGCTGAAGTAATAAGACTTATTATTGATCTTCACCCAGCCGGTCTGCATTTCGCCGTAATCCTTCGTCTTCTTGCTGAAATAGTAGTATTTGCTGCCGACCTTCACCTTTCCGGTCTTCAGCACGCCCTTTGCTGTGGCGTAGAGCTTCTTCTTTCCTACGGTGATCCAGCCGGTCTGCATCTCACCGTAATCCTTCGCCTTCTTGCTGAAATAGTAGTATTTGCTGCCGATCTTTACCTTTCCGGCCTTCAGCACGCCCTTGGCTGTGGCGTAAAGCTTCTTCTCGCCTACGGTGATCCAGCCGGTCTGCATCTGGCCGTAATCCTTTGCCTTCTTGCTGAAGTAATAATAACTACTGTTTACCTTGACCTTTCCGGTCTTCATGGCATAGGTTTTCGGATCGAAATAATATTTGTTCTGCTTATATGTGATCAGCCCGCTCTTTTTGGTTCCGTTCTTATAGAAATAGGTCTTTCCATTTTCCTTAAAGAGGCCGTTCTTCACCTTCTTGGGAATCGTTTTCTGGGGAACGATCACTTCGCCGCATACCGAGCAATGACTTCCTTCTGTTTTCCCCGTCTTCGTATAGGTGGGTTCCACCGCCGGATCCTTCACAGCCGTATGCTTCTTCTTTGCAACCTGAGTCTGTGCAACCAGTGTTTTCCCACATTCAGAGCAGTGACTTCCTTCTGTCCATCCATAATCCTTACAGGTGGGTTCCACCGCCGGATCCGTCACTGCCTTATGTGCAGTCATGGCTATGTCCTTTTCTTCCGTTGCCCCACAGACGGTGCAGGTAAATAACCTGATCCCGGTCTGGGTACAGGTTGCCTTCTTCTTAACCACACCCTGATCAAATGTATGGGTATGCGCTTCCTCCTTGCTGATGCTAAATCCATATTCTCCGTTAAAGAACTCGAACTTAAGATAATAGGTGCCTGCCTCCAGCTGTCCATAGGATTCACTGTTCTGATCTTCCAGATCGATTGTCTCTCCGATCATTGTCTCCCCATCTGCCTGATAGAGTGAGACATAACCCTCTGTGGCGGTTTTTCCGGTGCAGACCAGCTGATAAGCTCCCTCTTCAGTTATTTCCACCTGATACCAGTCATTATCCGACTGCTCACAGCATCCGAAATATTCTTTCCCGGGAAGGATTACGTTCGCTATTTCCATCCAGTCATTCGGTTCCTGCTCCCAGCCATCCGCTTCCGTAAAGCTTGCAGTCAGTGTATAGGGAACTGCAGCGTCCAGATGATCTATGGAATCCATCTTTGCCACCCGGATGTAGAAGGTATCCCCTTCCTTCATTCCGATGGGACCAAATGTATGATTCGCATTTCCCTTCACGGAAGCACCGGCCACGCTGCTTGTGGAAAGTCCCGTCTTCTTATCATAAGAATACATCTTTACATCCCAGTAAGCCTCTGCGCTGGAAATCTTTTCATGCTGAAAACTGAGGTCCAGCTTTCCGTTCCCGGGTGCCGTTACCTTATACCAGTCATAGTCGGTCAGATAATCACTGGAAGTTTCACTATACCCAATGATCGTACCGGAAATACTCGTCTGCTCACTTCCGACTGTCAGTTCGTTGGCATTTTTGTATTCATTATTCTTTTCCTTCTCCCAGGCCGCCGATGCTTCAAAATTTACCTTAAGCTGATATCCCACCTTCTCCGGATGATTGAGATTCAGTCGGATCAGATAGGTGCCGGCGGGAAGACCCATTTTCGGCGATGCAAGGGAGTCGTTCTGCTCCAGATTCCATCTGCCAAGGACATCCTCATTCACATTCTCATCCTCATCCTCCTCGAATCCCTTGACATCATCGTATCGATATATTTTCAGATTTGCATATCTGTCTGTTCCTGCTGTTTCTTCATGATCCAGATCCACCGTTACCACTCCGTCTTCCGGAAGCGTAAACGTGAACCAGTCATCTTCGTCAAAGCCGTCCATCCGGCGGTTCGTTCCGTTATATACCTGATCCAACAGGATAGGAGTTGCGGTCTTATAGGAATCATTATATTCCTTTTCACAATACTCAGATTCGGTAAACCCAAGCTGTATTGTATAGGTGGCAGGACTGTCTCCGCATTTTGAAGAATCCATTCTTTCCCAGGCATGTTTCACGGAGATATAGATGATATCTCCTTCCTTCAGCCCGAGCCACGGAAATGAAATGCCATCATTTCCGTTCACCCATTCTTCTGTCATCGCGTTATCGGATAAGCCCTTAACCGGATCATACTTGAATACACCCACATACCAGTAATAATCCGAACTCTTCAGCACTGTATGGTCAAATCCGATCTCCAGCATTCCATCCTTCGGGATCACGCACTTATACCAGTCCCGATCAACTGACCATTCATTCGAATCTGAATTGTCAAAATCAACAAGCGCTCCCTTGTATTCCTTGACTTCATCGCCAACCGTCAGCTCATTTGCCGTTTCGGACTCATCATTCTTCTCCTTCTCCCAGTATTCGGACTGCTGATAATTCACACTAATCTGATACGGATCGGTCATATTCTCGGTAAGTGACAGACGTACGAGATAGCTCCCTGCGGGAAGTCCGATCTCCGGTGTGGTGAAAGTCTCACTGTTTTCAGGCACGGGCCAGGCTGCGATCCGGTCCTCCTTCTCATCAAATCCAAGATCTGCATCATAGGAATAGAGATTAAGAACTGCAATATCATCCGTTCCGGCGATGAACTGATGCTCCAGATCGATGGTTACCATTCCATCTGAAGGAAGAGTAAACCTATACCAGTCCTCATCATCATAACCATCTATGTTTGTTCCGCTATACGCCTGATCCGTCAGGATGGGGGTGGCATCCTTATATTTGTTATTATATTCCATCTCCCAGGTTCCGGACTGTGTATACTCCACATTCAGCGTATAGACAGCCGAGCTGAAGCCATCGTCATACGCATCGGATACGGAAATATATACTACTCTTCCCTGCTTCAGGCCCAACTTCGGAAACGTGACATTCGTATTTCCATCCACAACCCGGTCGCAGGCTGAATTCGCGGGGAGGCCGTTCAGCTCATCATAAATATAGGTTTGCACCCGCCAGTGGTTCTCTCTGCTGGCCAGAGACGGATGCTGAAAGCTGATCTCCGCCACTCCGTCGTCAGGCATGACATACTTATACCACTTCTCCTGACCATCTTTCGAAAGACTGTCTTCCGTCTCCGTATTCGCCGAGATTACTGCAGCATCCTCATAGTCCTCCTGCCTCAGGATCTGTGGCGAAAGCATCGATAATGTCCTGTTCTCCATGGCGTCTACCGATCTTGGAACCGCCACGGACAGCAACCCGCCGATCAGGGCTGCCGCAAGCCCCAGCACAAATTTCCTTCTCATTTTTACCTCCTTGTCCATTGCGTTGTCAGCCCCGCATATTTCCGGTTTCCAGCAACGCGATCTGATATCCTCCGGTATCCATCAATCCCTGTTTATCAACGGGGACCAAACATAATAATATTATATTATTCTCCCTATTCTCCGTCAAGCAATAAGCCCCTGCAGAATAAGGTAAAATACGGCGGGATTCCCCCATCTCCCCCTTGCATCCGCCTTCGGATAATGATATGATGCACAGGAAGAAAACAATCCAGGAAAAGGAGTGTAGAAATACAATGAAAGCAAGCATCATCATGGGATCCACCAGCGATCTCGCAAAGGTGGAACCTGCCATTGAACTGCTGAAAAGCTTCGGTGTACAGGTATCTGTACGTTGTCTCTCCGCACACAGGGCGGCTGCCCAGCTGTCAGCATACATTAAGGAGATCAATGAGGACGGAACGGAGGTTGTGATCACCGCAGCCGGTATGGCCGCAGCCCTTCCGGGTGTTGTCGCATCCCAGACGGTCCTTCCCGTCATCGGCGTTCCCCTTTCCGGTTCCGTACTGGACGGTCAGGATGCCCTCTATTCCATCGTTCAGATGCCCCCGGGAATCCCGGTTGCAACGGTTGCCATCAACGGAAGCAAGAATGCCGCATGGCTGGCCATGCAGATCATGGCCAATACCAATCCCGAACTGAAGGCAAAGCTCCTGGCAGAACGCGACAAGATGCGCGAGGCCGCAGAGAATGCAAATGCCGAGATCATAGCAAAATACGAAAACTGATGATCCTCTGCGGAAATGCTCCGGTTTTCAGCCGGAGGCTGCAGTTTATATCATCGGTCTTGTATCAACAGCGAAAACGGGGACGGTCCGACTTCGGATCCGTCCCCGTTCACATATCAGTTTCATTTCTGTTCTATCTGCATCGGATAATGCCCGATCATCATTCTCTCCTCAAATTCCCGTACCGGAAGCGGACGGTCAAACAGGAAGCCCTGTGCATAGGAGCAATGATTCTTTCGAAGGATCTCCAGCTGCTCCGCAGTCTCAACGCCTTCCACGATACACTCGATCCCAAGCTCATTTACCATGGAAATGACATTACGGAACATGATACTGTCCACGCTGCTGGAATCATCATCATCCATGGGGAGCAGACTCCGATCCACCTTAAGTACATTCCATGGCAGCTCACGGATCAGATTCAATGAAGAATAACCGATCCCGAAATCATCCACGGACGCAAAGATTCCTTCGCTCTGAAGGCCGGTCACGATACGCTTCAGATCATTGAAGGCCACATCGGTGGTTGTTTCAGTCAGCTCTATCTCGATACAGCTATGGGGCACATTGTGCTTGTCTATGATGTTAAGCAGCTGCTCAAGCAGGTTCCTGTTCAGCATATGCTTACGGGACAGATTGACCGAGATCCGCACAACCTTCTTCCCCTGGTCGATCCATCTGCGAATATCTCCGCATACGTGATCCAGCATATAGAAGTCCAGCTTACAGATATCGTCCGTCTCCTCCAACGCAGGGATAAATGCGCCAGGGCTGATCATCTCACCCTCATGGAACCAGCGGCAGAGTGCCTCGGCACCAATCACCTCTCCTGTATGGGTATGAACCTTCGGCTGATAGTATACCCGGAATTCTTCATTCTTCAAAGCCTCCGGGAACAGGCGTTGAACCTTCATAATGCTGTCCCGGGCTGCGATCAGAGATTCATCATACAGTATAATACGATCCTTCCCGCCACGCTTTGCCGCACTATAGGCCACGATGATGCGCTCCATGACCTCACCCGGATTATCGATCACCGCATCCTTCGGGATCCTGTACGCTCCCACACTGGTGCTGATACTGACTGTTCTTCCGTTCTCCGGATCAAAAACAACCGGCGCATCCATCAGGTAACTGAAGACCTGCCCTGTACATTCCCGCCCGAAAAGTGCCACGAAATTATCGCCGCCCAATCTGCAGACGATCCCGTTCTTTCCCACCAGCTTCCGAAGTCCTTCAAAATGGTTCTTCATGACCAGATCTCCGGCCTTTCTTCCCAGTTCCTGATTGACCTGGGAGAAATGAAGCAGGTTGTACATAACTGCAACCATGGTTCCGATCTCACCGCGGATCTTCATGATATGGTTGAAATAGCTTCTATGGTTCAGATATCCGGAATCATCATAATATGCCAAATCATAGACGATATCCTTCAACCGGTTTCTGCTGACATAACTCAGCGTGGTACGCATCACAAGTTCTACCTGCCAGTACTCTTCTTCTGTAAGCGGAGGCTCGTCCGGTGCCATATACGCAGTCAATGTGGCTATGGACATCACACTGGTCACAACCCTGAGAGATAATACTTCCTTCCCCTCAACTCCGGTATCGAAGCAGCAGAGTGTTTCTCCTCCGCCTGCAGCCTCTTCCTGCGGATTCCTGTATATCCTTGTGACTGCCTTGGAAAGACGGTTCATGGAGGATATGTCGATCAGAATGTCTTCTATCTCAGAGACATGCGCTTCCACATTTCCGGAAACGTCTGTCATGGCAGATACCAGCTTAACAAACAGGCCATAGAAACGGAGGGTTCGTTCATCTGTGGAAAGCTTCATCAGGGTTTCTGTATTTCCCTGATTCACGCGTGCCCGGACCGAGGTCTTATTCACCCGCATGGCCTGCTCTGCCCGCAGGAACACATCCTGCACCCGCATATCCGTCTTCGGATCAAAATCCGCAAGCCCGTATGCTACTGTAACACTTCCGTGTTCTCTATGGAAGGTCTGAATATCCGAAAGCCGATTGATCAGCTGCTTCCGATTTGTATAATCCTCATCAAACAGCAGGATCAGGAATTCATCTCCGCCGATCCGATAAATATTACTGTGATTGAAAACCCCCCGGAGCATCCGGCCTGCCTCAACGATGATCTGATCCCCCGCCTTGCGTCCCTGCATGGAATTCACTGTCTTCAGCCCGTTCACATCACATAGGATCACAGCAAATTCCAGATCCGGTTCCTGGCCGATCCTGCTGTCCAGCAGCATCTCCGTCTGAACATAGAATCTTTTGTTGTTCAGCCCGGTCAGCAGATCCCGGTTGATCATATTCATCGCATTTCCCACGGCTTCATCAAACTCCTGAGTCTTCTTCACCGTGTCGCCCACATTTGCAACTGCAATGATGATATGATCGGAATCCTCCTTCGGACGGACCACAAAAAGGGCCATGTACATCACCGCACCATCCCGGATCATCCTGAACCGCAGGAACAGCTTTCCGTTCTCACCCAGATTCGTCAGCAAACTGTCTTTTTGAAGGGCCACGGACATCATGGGATAGTCCTCCGGATGTATCTCCAGCTTCATACTCTTCTGTGAATCTTCAAAAAAGTCCGTGCCTTTTTCAACAGAACTCAGCCGGGTGCCTCCTTCTTTCGGGTACATCTCGGTATAGTCATTTGTATTGATATCAATTCGATAGATTGTCTCATATCTCTGGGCCAGTGCCATGGCAATCTCATTAAAGAGCTCATTTTCGGAGGCAATCTCCTCTTCATGCCGGAACTGCTCATCCACATTACGAACGGCAACCACCAGATGATTGCTGTCAGTTCCCCGCCGGAATGCCAAAAGTCTCAGATACTGCATTCTCCCATCCAGAACCTGTCTGTAATCCACAATATGACTGTTGGAGGTTTCCAGTATTCCGAGAAGGTTCACTTTGTCGAGCTCATACAGAAGTCTCTTCCTGTCATCCGGATAAATATGCTGTTCGATATCCTCCTGAACATTGCGGAAGAAGTCTTCCCCTTCACTTGCGATCCCCAGCTCGGAGAAGCTCTGACTGGAACAGTATTCGGTATATCTTCCGGTATTGATATCAATATAGTAGATCACTTCAAACAGACTTCCCAGGGACTTGGCGATCTCACTGAAAACAATCTGTTCTCTGTCCTCCTCCATCTCCCGGCGGGTCTGTTTATCCACATTCTGCACGCCGATAATGAAATCCGAACCGTTTTTCTGTATGGCCTTCAATTGATAATACTGCGGTTCATCATTCACATTCAGACGATATCGAAGCTCAAAGGACTTTCCCTTTGACAGAGCTTCCTCCAGACGATCCTTACGAAATGCTCTCAGGAAATGTCCCTGATCCTCCGGCCATACAAACTCACGGCATTCATGGATCACATCCACAAAGAAATCATCTCCGGATCTTAAGGCCACCAGCTCCTGATCCGCTCCCCGGGAGGAGTATTCCACATAACTGTCATCCTCCGAATGGATCACATAAATACTGTCATAATCATCAGCCAGTGCAAGTGCTATTTCTGAAAATGTGATATTTTTAGAACCATCTGCCATAGCATAACCCCTTATACGCAAATATCCCCAAGTCTGTAAACCGCCTGAATCATCTATATTCAGTATAACAAAAACAAGGCGAAAACTCAATTTCAGATTAATGAATGACACTGTTTTTTCGAACTTCGCAGAGATCAGGAAAAGAGGGCTCTGCCGCACCGGCGGCAAAACCCTCTTTCATCAATGCTTCCAATATTACGATCTGTACTATGATCTATACTATGCAAGCGGCTTTCCTGTGATCATTTCATATGCCTGCAGATATTTCTCGATGGTCTTATCCACGATCTCCTGCGGCAGGAACCAGTTCTCCGGTTCCTCCTTATTCTCGTCGGACTTCAGCCAGTCCCTTGCAAACTGCTTATCGAAGGAGGGCTGTCCATGACCGGGCTCATATCCCTCTGCCGGCCAGAACCGGGAAGAATCCGGGGTCAGCATCTCATCCCCCAGCACGATCTCTCCCTTCTCATCCAGACCGAACTCAAACTTGGTATCTGCGATAATGATTCCTCTGGTCAATGCATAATCCGCACATTTCTTATAAAGTGCGATGGTATAATCACGAAGCTTCTCCGCATATTCCTGTCCCTTGCCCGGGAATGCCTTCTCCAGAACCTCTACCGAACGTTCGAAGGAGATATTCTCATCATGATCCCCGATCTCCGCCTTGGTGGAAGGTGTGTAGATGGGCTCGGGAAGCTTGTCGGATTCCTGAAGTCCCTCCGGAAGTGTGATCCCGCATACGGTTCCATTTTCCCTATAGCTGGCCCATCCGGATCCGGTGATATAACCACGAACGATACACTCGATGGGAAGCATGGTCAGCTTCCTGCACAGCATGGAATTTCCGTCAAACTGCGGCTGCTGAAAGAACTCCGGCATATCCTTCACGTCTGCGGAGATCATGTGATTCGGCAGGATGTCACTGGTCATGTCAAACCAGAACCGGGACATCTGTGTCAGAACCGTTCCCTTCTTTACGATCTGATTCTTCAAGATCACGTCGTAGCAGCTGATGCGATCGGTCGCAACCATGATCAGACTGTCACCATTATCATAAATCTCACGTACCTTGCCTTCTTTGATCGGCTTCATTTCCATCCTGTGATCCTCCCTTTTTCCTGAGCGTTCATATGTACCATAAGATAAATGTAGCGCTTTCCTTTCGGAAAACGCTACTATAGAATATCTGATTTACCTGAAAAAATCAAGAGCAATCTCTAATTCGTCCCCTTCGTTCCCGGCTTGCTCTTCCGGTCATAGATGAGGAAGCTGCTGGGATCCTTGTTCGTATTCCGATCGATCTTCATGGCCTTTGCCTCGTCCATGGTGATGGTAATGGAATCCAGGAACTCCTCCGTATCCAGCTTGACAATCTTTCCGTCTTCCTTGTAGTAGATGGAATTATAACTGTTCTCCGGATCAAAACCCTCTGCGGTCCAGCTTTTACTCTCCGAATTATAGGTAAATGTGGTATAGCCGGGCCATTTTCCCGTCTTCGGATCATATCCGTACTCCTCAACCGTCCGTTCCTTGTAGCTCCATGAGCCGTCCTCCGCCTTTCTCATATAACAGTAATACTGTCTTCCGTCATCCGGCAGCTTGATCACCGCATTTTTAAATGTCAGTGACGGCTGAACATCCTCTATGGTCTGTTCCAGAGTGGCTCCGGGATAGTAATACTCATACTTGTTATAGTATCTTCCCTCGAACCAGGTGTTATACATATAACCCACACTGCCAATATAGGATACGCCCTCCCAGGTAGATCCGTCATCGTAAAGATAGGTATATCCCGTGGTAGATCCGCCGAATACGGATCCTATGATCTGGATCCGGACATAGGACCCTTTGCCTACCTGCTTCCGAATCTGGGCCCAGGTCAGCTTCTTCATGTTCTTTCCCTTATCCTCGTCCACCTTCAGGGCTCCGTATTCCTTCAATCTCGCAGCAACATCCGTCAACGTGATTTTGGTACTTGCATCCTTCGCAGATTTCGTAAATGTAAATTTGTACAGGATCTGATTTTTATAAATGCCCTGTCCGCCTCCGGTTCCTGCTCCGCCGTAGGACCTGGTCTTGCCGTTGCAGGTAATATCCACCAGCCAGTGAGCGGATCCGTTCTGAACCGAGGTGGCCTTACTGTTCAGGCGCTTCGCCACCGCCGTCATCTCTCCCGGGAAGCCCAGAGAATCCAGCCGGTAGGGATACAGCGCCGACATCAGCATGGATTTGCTGTCCTTACGCCCGTAGGGCTGCTGAATATAATACCTCTGATCGATATGGGGAGAGGAGGATATTCCGTAATACGGAGATTCCTTGCTCTTATACAGATCTCCCAATACATAAACACCACTGTAGAGGCAGATACTGTCGAGTCCGGCCTGAACCGCATCCAGCTTATTGAAGAATCCTTTCTTTCCCTTTGCATAGGTATCGATCAGATAATCCACATCATCCTTCACCTTCTGGACCTTAACCTTCGTTTTGGTTTCTTCCGTCGAATAATCCTTATAATAGGTGACCGCTCCCGTAGACAGATTATAGACAGGATAGGACCCGGTCACTGTCCTCTTCACCAGGACCAGCGCTCCGCCGTCCGTGCCGGATCCGTATGCGATATATCCGCCCTTCACCCGGAGCGTCTTTTCATTTTCATATTTTACATCCTCATACTTTGTACTGGAAACAGCGATCTGTCCCCCGGATTCGGAGTACTTCGTGGTCTTATCCGTAAAACAGAAGCTGTCCGGATCCGGATTCCAGGTTTTGATGAAGAACCAGTCGTTAAATGGAGCAAGCATGGGCGTGATCTCATAGGTATACGCCTCTGCATTTGAACAGCCCAGCTTGGCCAGACGCTGTTCCATCCCGAGAACTCCCGTCTTCTTCTTAACCGATGCGGAGGTCTTCTTCTCTCCGGCCTTCTTTACCTTCACGCCCTTCTTCAGTCTGGCTCCGGTCTTGTCTACCTTGTATCCCTTCACGGTTTTGCCCGTGACCACATATCCCTTTGCATTAAAATAGTAGCATGCCTGATCGATCCAGAGCCAGCGGGAACGGGCAAACCAGCCGGTGCTGTCGCCGTACCATTTTCCGGATTTATCCTTCTTCCAGGATGCCTTTGCCTTCTTGGCGTTATAGGTTCCGTTCTTACTTACCCAGATTCCCTTGATATACTCGGAGGAAGCCAGGGATCCATCCGTATGGAAATAGTATTTGTTCTTCCCGATGGTTTTCCCGCCGATAGCCATGTGTCCGTCCTTCGCCAGATAGTACTTGTTATTCTTCCATTTCAGCCACTGGTTGGACTTCATGACTCCGGTAGCCCCCAGGTAATACCATTTCCCGGACTCCTTCACCCATCCGGTCTGCATAACGCCCTTACCGTTGAAATAATACCATTTCTTCGAGATCTTCTTCCAGCCGGTCACGGTCTTATAATCCTTGCCATAATAATGGATCCCGTCCGTATCCTTCACCCAGCCCTTCAGATGTGCCTCCTCGGCTATGGACGGATCCACTGCCGCCTCCGATCCAAAGCCCGGAAATGCGGAAAGGACCATGGCAAACGCCATCAGAAGAAGAGCACGAATGATTCTGCTTTCTCTTCTCTCTCTTTTCTCCATCGCAACCCTCTTTTCATCTGTCAATACATCATTTTCACTTCAACCTTAATGGACAGATCCACACAGTCCCGGAACACCTCCGCTGCCTTTTTGGAGCCGACGATACTTCCGTAATGGGTGGGAATCGCCACCTTGGGCTTCAGCTTATTTACTAGTCTGGCCGCTTCTCTTGCATCCATGGTATAGGTTCCTCCCACGGGAACCAGGGCGATATCACAGAGCACATTCAGGGCCTCCGCCGTCTCATCCGTATCTCCTGCTATATAGATCCGCTGTCCGGCAATGATCACGATATAGCCTACCCATCCGGCCTCCTTCGGGTGGAAGGGCTTCTCGATATTGTAAGCGGCAACCGTTTCCAGCTTCAGTCCGTCGAAGGTATACTCCTCTCCGGGCTTAACCGTGATGATCTCCCCAACCAGGGATTCCACTGTCTTCGCCTTCTCCAGCATGGTTTCCGGCACGATCAGCTTCGTCGTCTTACAAGCCACCTTCTCGATGTCCTCCGGTGAAAAATGATCATGATGATCATGCGTGATCAGAACAAAGCTGGCATTCTGCGGCTCTCTCCGCATCTGAAACGGATCGATATAGATCCTTCTGTCCCCCTCCAGAATCTTAATACAGCTATGAGTAATAACCTCGATATCCTTTGTCATGCTACACCTCCTTATTCAGACATCTATAGGTATTCTATCATAGTTCCGTCAGAAAATGAACGAGAGAATATGAAATAGACAGATTATTTTCCCGGAGCATCCGGCAGGCATTCCAAGGGGCATTCCACGAAATATCTAACGGAACAGACAAACCGGGATCGATCCGATCCCGGTCTGTCTGTTCCTATTCCTGTTTGATCCGCAGTGCACGAACCGCGTTCAGTACGGCCAGCACCATCACGCCCACATCTGCGAAAATGGCGATCCACATATTTGCGATACCGAAGGCTCCTAAAATGAGACACAGCACCTTTACACCGATGGCAAAACAGATATTCTGCCGGACGATCCGCAGGGTTCTTCGGGAAATCCGCAGCGCCAGCGCGATCTTCGACGGATCATCATCCATCAGAACGATATCTGCCGCTTCAATGGCCGCATCGGATCCCATGGCTCCCATGGCGATTCCGATATCCGCCCGGGACAGAACCGGGGCATCGTTGATCCCGTCTCCCACAAAAGCCAGACATTCTCCCTCATGCTTCTCCTCCAGAAGCTTCTCAACCTCAGCCACCTTGTCCGCCGGAAGCAGCTCCGCCCGTACCATATGGATTCCCAGCTCTGAGGCCACCCGGTCGGCCACTTCCTGCTGATCCCCTGTCAGCATAACGGTCCGGATCCCCTGCTCCTGCAGGGATCTCATGGCTGCCGCCGAGGTGGGGCGGATCACATCCGAGATGTGGATACATCCGGCAAACTCATGCTCCACTGCAACATAGCATACCGTTCCTCCGGGTTGCTCACATACAACCTCTGCCTGTTCCTTCTGCATCAACCGTTCATTTCCCACGGCCACCCTCTTTCCGGAAACCCTGGCGACCACGCCGTGTCCGGCGATCTCCTGGATGTCTGTTACCAGCTCCGCTTCCACTGTCCGGCCGGTCTCTTCGAAGGCCTGACGAATGGACAGACTGATGGGATGTCCGGAGGCACATTCCGCATGGGCGGCAAGCTCCAGCAGACGATCCCGGTTCCAGCCCCGGGCGGGATGGCATTCCGTCACTGCAAAGACGCCCTCCGTCAGAGTTCCGGTTTTATCAAGAACCACATATTTCGTATCCGCCAGGGCCTCCAGATAATTGGAGCCCTTCACCAGGATCCCTCTGGAACTGGCACATCCGATTCCTCCGAAGAAGCTTAAGGGAACGGAGATCACGACTGCGCAGGGGCAGCTGATCACGAGAAATGTAAGTGCTCTGGCAATCCAGTCCAGCCAGTCCGCAGATGCACCGAACAGCATCCGGATCACCGGCGGAAGTATGGCAAGCGCAAGGGCGCTGTAGCATACGATGGGTGTATAGACTCTGGCGAATTTGGAAATGAAATTCTCCGCCTTCGCCTTCTTCATACTGGAATTCTCCACCAGATCCAGGATTTTGGAAACGGTGGATTCCCCGAATTCCTTCGAGGTCCGGATCCGAAGCTGCCCGTCCAGTGCGATGCAGCCGCTGATCACCTCACGTCCCTCTGCCACATGCCGGGGCACCGATTCTCCGGTCAGTGCCGCCGTATCCAGCAGTGACTGTCCGCTGAGCACCACTCCGTCGATGGGAATCTTCTCCCCGGGATTTACCACGATCACAGCACCGATCTCCACATCATCCGGATCCACCTTCTCCTGGGAGCCGTCCTCCTGCAGAAGATTGGCATAATCCGGCCGTATATCCATCAGCGTGGCTATGTTCTTCCGGCTCTTACCCACGGCAATGCTCTGAAACAGTTCTCCGATCTGATAGAACAGCATGACCGCCACACCCTCCAGGCATTCACCCAGACAGAATGCACCGATGGTGGCCACCGCCATCAGAAAGTTCTCATCAAAGACCTGTCCCTTGATGATCCCCCGAAAGGCTTTCCACAGGATATCATACCCTACGATAAAATAGGGAACCAGGAAGGCCGGAACCCGGATCCACCATGGCGCTTCCACCAGATGAAACAGGATCATCAGACCCGCAGTAAGAACAAGGGCGATCAGGATCCGAATCAGAGTTTTTCGCTGCTTTGAGGTCATAAGATAATCTCCATATCATCCTCGATCTTCTTACAGTTCCGGCGAGCCGCCTGCATAACTGCATCCGGATCCGCACCTTCTTCAAATTCCACCTTGACCTTCAATGTCATAAAGCTGAGGGTTGCGTCCCTGACGCCCTCCGTTGCACGGATCGCATCCTGCATTTTCTCGGCACATGCCGCACAATCAACCTCTACCTTGTATGTCTTCTTCATCTGTCTTTCCTCCCTGTGATCTACTGTCACCTAAAATCCAGTTTCTACTCTTCCACATGCTCCATCCCGAGACTCAGGATCATCCGTACATGGTCATCATCCAGTGAATAGAAGATCGTCTTTCCGTCTCTGCGGAATTTCACCAGCTTGGCATCCTTCAGGATCCGAAGCTGATGGCTAACCGATGACTGGCTGAGATTCAGGATCGTAGCCATATCACTGACGCAAAGCTCCGTATCAAATAAGGAATACAGGATCTTGATCCTGGTGGAATCCCCGAATATTTTAAAGAGCTCAGACAGATCATACAGATACTCGTCCTCCGGCTGATTCTCCTTCACTCTGTTTACGATCTCCTCATGAGCGGCGATATATTCCCTGCTGCCCTCTTTCAGTTTATCTTCCATTCGATCCTCCCATTCTGTGAACTCAAAAAACACTTGAGCAACCTTTCATATGAAAGTATATTCATATGTACATGGGTTGTCAAGTGTTTTTTTCGATTATTTGTTATATTTTGGACATTCCGGGTATTCGTTTTGCCGGTCCTTTGTTACTGCATCATTGAACATTCGCTCCCTGCTGCTCCGGCTCGCTGAGTACCTTCATGCTTGCATTTTTCAGACGGGTATAGGTATAGGGATCACCCTCCTCCATGTAGGTCTCAAACTCTCCGATGACCTCAACCTCACTTCCCTCCTCCGGGTATTCATCCGGATAAACATGACTTCCGTCATCCCAGACAAATTCGATCCCCTGAGAACAGCATGCCGTTGCATCCTTGATCAGAACATATTGATAGGTAAGATCCGTAATGTTGGATTTCGCCGTAACATAGGCCCCCTCCATCTTCACTTTCTTTCCCACATAGGCATCATAGTTATCGATCACCATATCCGCCACGGTGGCATATACCATCTCACTGCTCATGGCCGTCAGATCTATGTCTACAGACGCATCCGGAGTGTCAATATAGGAATACTCCGCAGTCGCTTCCGTTGCTGCTTCCGTCACTGCTTCCGTCTGCTTTGCGGTGGATGCTTCCGCTTTCCCTGCTGTGGATACTTCCGCTTTCTCTGCAGTGGTCGCCTCCGCCTTCTCTGCAGTGGTCGCCTCCGCCTTCCCTGC
>CADBOW010000165.1 GCA_902796375.1 uncultured Lachnospiraceae bacterium
GCGCTGAACGTACGGCCGGCCACCACACATCCCCAGGCCACACAGGAGATCCCCGACATGATAGAAATGATTCAGCAGCTGATCGATCTGGGGCATGCCTATCATGTGAATGGAACGGTGTATTTCCGGACACGCAGTTTCCCGGAATACGGTAAGCTTTCTCATAAGAATATCGATGATCTGGAGAGCGGACACCGGGATGAGGCGCATCAGCTGAAGGTGAGCGGTGAGGATGAGAAGGAAGATCCGCTGGATTTTGTACTCTGGAAGCCTATGAAGCCGGGAGAGCCCTTCTGGGAGTCCCCCTGGGGAAAAGGCCGGCCGGGCTGGCATCTGGAATGCTCCGTGATGTCCCGCAAATACATAGGCGGAACACTGGATATCCATGCAGGCGGCGAGGACCTGATCTTCCCCCATCATGAAAATGAGATCGCACAGAGCGAGGCGGCCAACGGACAGACATTTTCCAATTACTGGATGCATAATGGATTTCTGAAGATCGATAATGAAAAGATGTCCAAGTCTCTGGGGAATTTCTTCACTGTACGGGATATCTGTGAGAAATATGATCCGCAGGTGATCCGTTTCTTCATGCTGTCCGCCCAGTATCGCAGTCCGCTGAATTTCTCGAAGGACCTGATCGAGACCTCCAGGATCAGTCTGGACCGGATCCTGAACGGCGCCGAGAAGCTGGAAGGGATCGTGAAGAAGAACAACGGAAAGGAGATCTCCGAAGAGGAGCAGAAGCTGCTGGAGGAGCTTTCCGGTTATGTGAAGAAGTTTGATGCGGCCATGGATGATGATCTGAATACGGCAGATGCCATTTCCGTTATTTTTGAGCTGATCCGGTTCACAAATGCCGGAACAAATGAGGAGTCTTCCTCTGCATTTGCGAAGAAGCTGTATGATACACTGTTTACCCTGTCGGATACGGTGCTGGGGATCCATCTTACCCGGAGCGAGGCGAAGATATCGGAGGATGAGGTGGCTGAGATCGAGGCACTGATCAGTCAGCGGAGCGCCGCAAAGAAGGAGAAGGATTTTGCCCGGGCAGATGAGATCCGTGCAAAGCTTCTGGATATGGGTATCGTGATCGAGGATACCAGAGAGGGAGTCAAGTGGAGGAAAGCATAGAGAAGAAGGCGGCCATGTATTCACCCCTGACTCTGGCCTATCTGGGAGACAGTGTTCTGGATCTTATGGTGAAGGAGCATTTCGTCCGAAAAGTGAATCAGCAGGTGCAGAAATATCATAAGGAAGTGACGTCGGTGGTGTCCGCAGTGAATCAGGCTGAATTTATAGACGGCATCGAGGATCAGCTTTCGGAGGAAGAAGCCGCGGTTTATCACCGGGGCAGAAATGCATCGGTTCATACCAAAGCCAGGAATGCATCCATGGCAGAGTATAAAAAGGCCACCGGACTGGAGGCCCTACTCGGATACCTCTATCTTACGGGAAAACAGGAACGCCTGGAGGAACTGGTTCATGCCATGCTTCTGAAGAGGGAGCAGGATGAAGGAAGGAATAAAGAAAGCAATGGATAAGTTTAAAACGGAAATGACCGAGCTCCTGCCGGAGGAACCGGGTGAAGAAGTGCGCCCGGTTTCTATTTCCCAACAGGAGAAGAAGCAGGCAAGATCCGGAATGATCGAAGGAAGAAATGCGGTACAGGAAGCGCTTCGTGCGGGGAAAACGGCAGATCGGCTCTATATACAGGACGGTCTCCGGGATCCCGGGATCGGACAGATCGTTTCCAAGGTGAAGAAGCAGGGGGCTGCGGTAAGCTATGTGAAGAAACAGCAGCTGGATCAGATGTCCGAGACCGGACACCATCAGGGCGTGATCCTGCAATGCTCCGCTTATGAATATGCTGCCATGGAGGATGTTTTCCGAAATGCGGAGGAGAAGGGGGAACCTCCCTTCATTTTCCTGTTGGATGAGATTGAGGATCCGCACAATCTGGGAGCGATCATCAGAACGGCCAATCTCTGCGGTGCGCACGGGGTCGTGATTCCGAAGCACAGGGCTGTGGGACTTACGGCAACGGTGGTGAAGGCCTCCGCCGGAGCGATCAATTATACACCTGTGGTCAAGGTGACTAATATCGGAAAAACCATCGATGAGCTGAAGGAACGCGGACTCTGGTTCGCATGTGCCGATATGGGCGGAGAGGTGATGTATAACTGCAATCTCACAGGCCCCATCGGTCTGGTCATAGGAAACGAGGGAGCCGGAGTATCCAGGCTTGTCCGTGAGAAATGTGATTATATCGTATCGGTTCCCATGAAGGGAAATATCGATTCACTGAATGCCTCCGTTGCGGCAGGCGTGCTGGCGTATGAGATCGTCAGACAGAGGATGACCGAACGAAACAAAACCGTGTAGGTTGGGAGATATAAGGTGCAGGGGAAAGACAGGATCAGACTGAATGAAATGTCGGATGAGGAGCTGGTGCTCCGGGGCCAGACCCAGGGTGACCTGGAGGCGGAGGAACAGCTGCTGAAGAGATACGGCGAGGTAGTGAAGAGGGAGGTCCGCTTCCTCTTTCTGGTGGGTGCGGAGACAGAGGATCTGACACAGGAAGCCATGATCGGTCTGGTTAAGGCTATCCGTGAATATACACCAGACCGGGGAGCTGCATTTCATACCTATGCAACCAGCTGTATCCGGAATCAGATCCGGACGGCCATCAAAACGGCCGGAAGAAAGAAGCATCAGCCGCTGAACAGTTACATTTCCATATATGCGGATTCCACCGAACAGGGAGAACAGCTTCTGTCGGAACAGATCGGGGACGGAAATGACGGGAATCCGGAGACTCTCTATCTGAAGCAGGAGAGGATCCGGGAACTGGAGCAGAGCATAAAACAGAAGCTCAGCCCTCTGGAACAGAGGGTGGCGGTATTATACCTGGAAGGCGGAAGCCATGCGGAGATCGCCGCGGAGATCGGGAAACCGGAACGCTCGGTGAACAATGCGCTGACAAGGATCCGGAATAAACTGAAGTAGACAGATGAAAAGGAAAAAGGACACGCGAAGCTGCGTGTCCTTTTCGTTGTGAGCCGTCAACCGGAGTCGAACCGGCGACCTCAGCACTACCAATGCTGCGCTCTACCTACTGAGCTATGGCGGCAAAAATCA
>CADBOW010000166.1 GCA_902796375.1 uncultured Lachnospiraceae bacterium
GGACTGGGATATTATAATCGCGCCCGGAATCTGAAGAAAGCGGCGATCCGGATCATGGAGGAATACGGTGGAGTATTTCCCGGAGAATACGAAGAGATCCTGAAGCTTCCCGGGATCGGAGCCTATACGGCGGGAGCCATCGCTTCCGTGTGTTTTGATGCTCCGACACCGGCGGTGGACGGAAATGTACTTCGTGTATATACAAGATATACCGGAGACGGATCCTGCATCGATCTTGATTTGACAAAACGGACGATTCGTGAGAATATGGTTCCTCTGTATCATTCCTGCAGGAAGAGTGAGAGAGGACTCCTGACCCAGAGCTGGATGGAACTGGGGGCTACCATATGTCTTCCGAACGGTATGCCGCGATGTGCGGACTGTCCGCTTCGGAAGGACTGTATCGCTCTACGGGAGGAACGGATCCCGGAGCTTCCGGTCCGGGCGAAGAAGACGAAACGCAGGATCGAGGAGCGGACTGTGTTCGTTCTATGCACAGGGGATTCCGTGGCCATGCATTTACGACCGGAGAAAGGACTTCTGGCCGGGCTATGGGAATTTCCGAATCTGAATCGGAAAATGAGCATACAGGAAGCGCTGGAGCTGACCCGGGAATGGGGATTTCAGCCGACGGCTCCCCGTATGGAATTACCGTATATACACATTTTCAGTCATGTGGAGTGGCATATGACTGCATATTATCTTCTTTGTGCATCCATGCCGGAGAAGATTGATGAAATCGGAGGAATAAAGTGGTTCCACAGACACGAACTGGAGAAAAGAACGGCGATACCGTCGGCCTTTCGACCGTTCCTGAACCTGTTAAGAAACAGCGAGGGAAACACATAAAAATACTGACTGTCATACTTCTTCCGCTGTTACTTCTGGCGGCACTGTTTCTGCAAAATGACAAAGCGCTGGAGGCGCCGGAGATCAGCAATCATCCTGTCCTCTATCTCAGAGCGGAGAAACAACTGGAATCCCCGGAACAGGTCCGGATGAAGAGCCGGGCGGAAAAGCTTCTCGGTGAAATGACACTGGAAGAGAAGGTCGGACAGATGTTTATCATTCAGCCGGAGGCTCTGGATCCTGATTTCAGGGAGTATACGATCCCGGAGCAGAAGGAAGGCGGGACCGTAATGATGAATGATACCTTTCGGGACAAGATGAAATTCTACAATCCCGGAGGCATCCTTCTTTTTTCACCCAATATCGTCACACCGGAACAGACGGAGAAGCTGATCCGTGATATGCAGAAGGAGAGCAGGATCCCGCTCTTCATCTCTGTCGATGAGGAGGGCGGAGCCGTAGCCCGGATTTCCGGAAAGAAGAGCTTCGGGATCCCCGACCTTTCCACAGCGTCGGAGGTGGCTGACGAGAAGGAAGCATATGAGCGGGGCGACTATATTGGGAGCTATCTGAAGAAGTACGGATTTAACTGCAATTTTGCGCCGGTAGCGGATCTGAATACGAATCCGGCCAATCGGGTGATCGGAGCCAGGGCCTTCGGCAAGGATCCGGATAAGGTGGGAAGTCTTGTGGCTTCCGAGATCGAAGGCTTTCAGAAGCATCAGATCATCACTGCGACAAAGCATTTTCCGGGACATGGAGATACGAGAGGAGATACACACCATTCCACCGTCTATGTGACCAAGAACTGGCAGGAGCTTCTGGACTGTGAGATCATTCCGTTTCAGAAGGCGATGGAGGCAGGAACGGATATGATCATGGTGGCTCACATATCGGCAGAAAATGTCACTCAGGACGGACTTCCCGCATCTCTGTCGAAGGAAATGATCACCGGAAAGCTGCGGGGTGACCTGGGCTTCCAGGGGGTTGTAGTGACGGATTCCATGGAAATGGGTGCGATCGAATCCAATTACGATTCGGCGGAGGCTTCCATCATGACCATTGAGGCGGGGGCGGATATCGTTCTGATGCCTCAGGATTATGTGGCGGCTTACAACGGACTTCTGGCAGCGGTTCAGACGGGCAGGATACCGGTGACCAGGATCGATGAGAGCGTTCTTCGTATCCTGAATCTGAAAGAGAAGTATGGATTGCTGGATCCCATCAATTTTTCCGAGCGCTGAGGGACGGGCGTGTGAAAGGTATGGATAAACCGGGAGGAGATACATATGAAATATCTGAGGCAATTCCTGATCATATTGTTTGTATCATTTTTGGGAGAAATCCTGAATTATCTGATCCCTCTGCCGATCCCGGCGAGTATCTACGGGATCCTCCTTATGTTTCTGGCACTGGAGCTGCACATCATTCCGCTGTCCGCTGTTCGTGAGGCCGGGCGGTTCCTGATCGAGATCATGCCGGTCATGTTCATTCCGGCTGCGGTTGGCCTTCTGAATGCCTGGGGTATTCTGAAGCCGAACTGGCTCACATATACGGTGATCATGTTCGCTACTACATTTATCGTAATGATCCTTTCCGGACGGGTCACGCAGGCAGTGATCCGAAGAGGGAAGAAGAAGGAAGATGCTGCAGAGCAGGAGAGTCCTGCGGACGATGAAACGAAGGGGGGCGATGAGGCATGAAGGAATTCTTTCAGCATACGGTATTCTTCGGCGTTTTTATCAGCCTGTTCTCCTACGGGATCGGAGTATTCCTCAGAAAGAAAACGAAGCTGGCGATCTTCAATCCGCTTCTGATCGCGATTCTGATCACCATGGGGGTGCTCCTCTGGCTGAATATCGATTATGAAACCTATGAAGGCAGCGCGAAATATCTCAGTTATCTTCTGACACCGGCTACGGTGGCACTGGCGATCCCTCTCTATGAGCAGATCGAACTTCTGAAGAAGAACTGGAAGGCGGTTTTTGCGGGAATTCTGACGGGGGTTCTGTCCAGCATGCTGAGTGTGCTTCTTTTTGCCCTGATCTTCCGGCTGGATCATGCGGAATATGTGACATTTCTTCCGAAATCGATCACCACAGCCATCGGAATGGGTGTGTCGGAAGAGCTGGGCGGTTATGTGGCCATCACGGTGGCGGTGATCATTATCACCGGGATCATCGGAAATATATTTGCAGAGCTGGTCTGCAGGCTGTTCCGGATCCGGGAGCCCATCGCTGTGGGGATCGCCATCGGATCATCCTCCCATGCTCTTGGAACGGCAAAGGCTATGGAGATCGGGGATGTGGAGGGAGCCATGAGCAGCCTTTCCATCGTGGTTTCCGGCCTGTTGACGGTTTTGGGAGCCATGGTTTTTTCGCACTTTCTGTAAGACGCTGATATTTCGTTGAAAAAGTGAATTCTAAAGTATATAATCAGATTTGACATTATTTTGATCTGCCCGGACAGGGCTTATGAACAAGGAGGAGAAGATGGAAATAGCAGATAAGATCAAGGACATTGTTGAGAAGGTTACCAAGGATGAGAATCTGAAAAATGAATTTCAGGAGAATCCCACCAAAGCGATCGAGAAGGTGGCAGGAGTTGACCTTCCGGATGATATCGTAAATGGCGCGATTGCCGGGATCAAGGCTAAGCTGACAGGTGATGCGGTTGGTGATGGGATTGATAAGCTGAAGAACCTGTTCTGATCGGAATGAGTGATACGTATTGGGGGTGACGCGATGAACTGTCCTGTGTGTGGAGGAAATCTGTCGGATCAGGTGAGCATCTGTCCTACCTGCGGAAGTCCGGTGACAGTCCGGGCATCCGGAGAGGGTGCCAATGAGAATATGGCATCACCGCAACAGGGGTATGATACGCCGCAGCAACAGTACGGCACGCCACAGCAGCAGTACGGCACGCCACAGCAGGGATATGGCATGCCGCAGCAGCAGTACGGCACGCCACAGCAGGGATATGGCATGCTGCAGCAGCAGTACGGCACGCCACAGCAGTATGGCACGTCACCGCAGCAGGGGTACGACATGCAGCAGCAGTACGGCACGCCACAGCAGTATGGTACGTCACCGCAGCAGGGGTATGGCCTTCCACCTCAGCCTTCCGGCGGGGGCAGGAAGAAATCCCATGTGGGACTGATCGTAGCCCTGAGCCTGAGTGCCTTGGTGATCACGGCAGCGGTGTTACTTCTGTTTGTTTTTGACGTGTTCGGAATATTTGAAAAAAAGGACGGAACCTATCGTGCGGAGATTGCTTCGGACGGTGTTGTTATACAACTTGTGATCGACGGAGAGAAGGGCACCATCTCCTCACAACGGGATGGAGCAGATGATGAGAGTATGGCCTGTACGGTAAGCTTTGAAGATACCTCGGTACGACTGGTCTGTGAAGCTGCAACTCTGAGCGGCACCTACAACAAGGATGACAAGTCCATCAGCTTTTCCAGGAGATCGGTGGAAGAGACAGGGCTCCTTCAGGATCGTTCGATGGATGGTACCTATTACCTGGATGTTGCCATGGCCTATGGCATAAAGATTGAATCGGATAAACTATCCGATTACGGATTGGATCCGAAACTGTGCAAGGTCATTGTTTCAGGTGAAACGGCAACGGTTGATATACAGGGGAATACCACAGAGTGTCGGGTGAAGTTTACTGACGGAGCTGTCTCCTTTGAAAACGGAAACAGTACGTTGGAAGGGACCTACGATGAAGAAAAGGGGGAGATTTCCCTGACCTCCTCCAGTATTGAGATTGTGTTCAAAAAAGAAAATGCCGGTTCCGCATCTTCGGAGACGGATTCCGTAGTATTAAGAAAAATCGAGAAATAACAAAAAAGAGATGTAAAGTACACTGTTTTATGTTATAATTCCAATGTTAGCATGCTCATTGCAGATATTAGTAAAGGATGGAGGTAAATTTATGAAGTGTAACGTATGTGGAGGGGAGATTCCTGCAGGTGCTGCCACCTGTCCGATCTGTGGTGCTCCCGCACCGGCAGCAGATGCTGCCTCGGATGGCTTCTTTCCCGGGACGGATATGAATCAGCAGCCCGCGGCAGATCCGTTTGCTGCAAATCAGCCGGCTCAGGGCTATGGAGCGTTTGATCCTGCACAGCAGGCACCCTCGCCCTACGGAGATCCCTATGGACAGAGCCCGATGGATGGTGTAGCAGTATCGGCACCGGCAGCTCCACCGAAATCGCATACCGGACTGATCATTGGTATCATTGTCGGAGTTGCGGTGGTAGCAGCGCTTGTGATCATGTGGGTATTGGGCGTATTCGGAGGCGGAAATCATGACGGAACCTACGAGCTGGACAAGGCAAGCTTATTCGGCATGGAGGTGACCGGCGAACAGCTGAAGACCTACGGCCTTGATGGAAGCAAATACAGCATTAAGATATCCGGTGGAAGCGCAACTTTGATCATGGACGGAAATGAGATATCCTGTGATGTTTCATTCTCCGGAGACAAGGTTTCATTCTCCAACGGTGGTCAGACACTGGAAGGGACCTGCTCGGGTAATAGCATCACAATATCCTACAGTGGTATTGAATTATCCTTTAAAAAATAGCACTAACACTGCAGGCGGCTTTTCGGCCGCCTGTATTGCTTAAATGAAGAGGTTATCTATGGACGAGAACAACAGAAACGTACTGCCACAGGAACCGGCGGATCCTTTTTCATCTCCGCGGCCGGCGGATCCCTTTTCGTCTGCGCAGCCGGCGGATCCTTTTTCCGCTGCACGGCCGGCAGACCCATTTTCATCCGCAGGACCGGCAGACC
>CADBOW010000167.1 GCA_902796375.1 uncultured Lachnospiraceae bacterium
ATCTTGATCTGGATCTCCTTGGCGCTCACAAGATATTTGCTGGTTACGCCGAACCGTCCGCTGGCCACCTGCTTGATGGCCGAACTTCTGTCCTCTGCGGTTCCTGCGGAGGCGATACGCTCATCACTCTCTCCGCCTTCACCGGAATTGGACTTCCCCTGCAGCCGGTTCATGGCGATGGCCAGGCAGGTATGTGCCTCCTCCGAGATGGAACCGTAGGACATGGCTCCGGTCTTGAACCGGCGCACGATCTCATCCTCGCTCTCCACCTCTTCCAGCGGAATCCCCTCCTCCGGATAATTGAAGTCCAGAAGGCTCCGAAGGTATCCGGTTTCCTCGGCATCCGCCATGGCTGTATATTCCTTGAACTTATCATAGTCACCGGTTCTTGTGGACAGCTGCAGCATATGGATGGTCCGGGGATCATACCGGTGATTTTCTCCCTGGGCTCTGGATTTGTGCCGTCCCACTGCCGTAAGCGACAGGTCCGTGGGAAGTCCCAGGGGATCAAAGGCACGGCTGTGCTGCGCATCCGCAGCAGCTGCAATGTCCGCAAGTGTGATACCCCCCACACGGCTCACAGTTCCCGTGAAGTACCGGTCGATCACATCCTTGGAGATACCGATGGCCTCGAAGATCTTGCTGCCCTGATAGGACTGGATCGTGGAGATACCCATTTTCGATGCGATCTTTCCGATTCCGAACAGGATGGCCCGGTCATAGTCCTCCACTGCCGCATAATAGTCCTTCTCCAGCAGTCCGTCCTCCGTCAGCTCCCGGATGGTCTCATGGGCCAGATAGGGATTGACTGCGGAAGCACCGTAGCCCAGCAGTGCAGCAAAATGATGCACCTCCCGGGGTTCGCCGGATTCCAGAATAAGGGACATGGCGGTACATTTCCGTGTGGTGACCAGATGCTGATGTACGGCAGCAACCGCCAGAAGGGACGGAAGCGCCACGTGGTTCTCGTCCACGCCCCGGTCCGAAAGGATCAGGATATTTGCTCCCTCACGATATGCCTTGTCCACCTCCACGAAGAGATGGTCGATGACACGCTCGATGGGTGTACTCTTGTAATACAGGATGGAAACCTTCGCAACCGAGAAGCCATCCTTCTTCATATTCTCAATCTTCAGAAGATCCAGATCCGTCAGGATCGGGTTGTGGATCTTCAGCACATGGCAGTTCTCCGGGCGCTCGGACAGAAGATTTCCGTTCTTGCCCAGATAGACACTGCGGCTGGTAACGATCTTCTCCCGCTCCGCATCGATGGGCGGATTTGTAACCTGGGCGAAGAGCTGCTTGAAATAGTAGAACATGGGCTGATACTCTTTGGACAGCACGGCGATGGGCGTATCCACACCCATGGCTCCGATCTGCTCGATGCCCCGTTCCGCCATGGTCCGGATCCCCTCATGGTAATTCTCATAGGTATAACCGAACGCCTTCTGCAACCGGGTCCGTTCCTCTCTGGTATAGGAAGGAACCTTTTTATTCGGGATCTTCAGATCATGCAGCTCCAGAAGATTTGCGTCCAGCCACTCGCCGTAGGGCTCATTTCCCGCATACTTCTCCTTCAGCTCCTCATCGGAATAGATCCTTCCCTCCTTTGTATCCACCAGCAGCATCTTGCCCGGATGGAGACGTTCCTTCCGTAAAATGTGTCTCTCATCCAGAGGAAGCACTCCCACCTCGGAGGACAGGATCAGACGTCCGTCATCCATAACCACATAGCGGGAAGGACGAAGACCGTTCCGGTCCAGGATGGCACCCATCTGGTCCCCGTCCGAGAACAGAATGGAAGCCGGTCCGTCCCAGGGCTCCATCATGGTTGCATAATACTGATAGAAGTCACGCTCCTCCTGTGTCAGGGTATCATTATGCGACCAGGGCTCCGGAATGGCGATCATGGCCGCCAGGGGAAGGGGCATACCGCTCATCATCAGGAACTCCAGTGTATTATCCAGCATAGCCGAGTCAGATCCGCTGGAGGAAATGACAGGAAGTACCTTCGTCATATCCTCGGAGGACAGAATGTCCGTAGCCATGGTCTCCTCCCGGGCCAGCATCTTATCCGCATTTCCCTTGATGGTATTGATCTCTCCGTTATGCACCATAAGCCGGTTGGGGTGAGCCCGGTTCCAGCTGGGATTCGTATTGGTGGAGAAACGGGAATGTACCATGGCGATGGCGGAGGTATAATCCGGATCCATCAGGTCCGTAAAGAAGGTACGGAGCTGTCCCACCAGAAACATTCCTTTATATACGATGGTCCTGCAGGAAAGAGAGGGGACGTAGGTCTCCACGTTGCTCTGCTCGAATTCGCGGCGGATGACATAGAGTCTGCGGTCAAAATCCAGATCCTCTGCCAGATCCTCTCTTCTGGCCAGGAAGGCCTGAAGGATCACAGGCATGCAGTCTCTTGCCTTGCTTCCCAGCACCTCCGGAGCGATGGGAACCCGACGCCATGCCAGCACCGGCGTGCCCTCCTTGGCTGCGATGGTCTCAAACATTTTCCGTGCCTGACGGATCTTCAGATCACTCTAGGGGAAGAAGAACATCCCCACACCGTACTGACGCTCCCCCGGCAGACTAACGCCCTGCTCGGCCAGCTTCTTTACGAAAAACTTATGAGGGATCTGGGTCAGAATGCCCACGCCGTCTCCGGTCTTCCCTTCCGCGTCCTTTCCGGCACGATGCTCCAGACGTTCCACGATCTTCAGTGCATCATCCACCAGACCGTGACTCTTCTCGCCCTTCACATGAATGATGGCACCGATCCCGCAGTTATCATGCTCAAAAGCGGAATCGTACAGTCCGTTTCTGCGAAGCTGTTCCTTCGCAGCTTCCTTTCCGCTCTCCGTTCTTATCTCCCTGGTTTCCAGCATAGACTTATCCTCCATTTCTCCTTCCCTGTCCGGGAAGAATAAAAAGAGGCGCTTCGAGTCCTAAAACCCGAAACGCCTTTGCTTCGTCATATTCCAAAGTATAGCACTTTATTTTCAAAAGTCAATGGAAAATTTATTTAATTTATTAAATTCTATTCCTGTTATTCCGTTGCTTTCTTCATACCCTCTGCGACCAAATGGCTTGCAACCATCAGCAGAATCATGATCGCTGCAGAAGGAAGCAGCTTGTAGGGATGCAGAAGTACATTCTGAAAGCCGTCGGTAAGCATGGTCCCCAGAGAACAGGTTCCAGGAGGCATACCCAGACCCACGAAGCTGAGGAAGGCTTCCAGGAATACCGCTGCCGGAATGCTCAGCATGATCTGCGTCACCAGCTTTCCTGTGATGTTCGGCACGATCTCACGGAATATGATATGCCGATGGCCGGCCCCCATGGTCCTTGCCGCCTGGATGTATTCCAGCTCCTTCACCTTCATGACCTCGGCTCTGGCGATCCGGCTCATATCGATCCAACCGGAAAGCATCAGGGCGAAAATGATGGAACCCATACCCGGCTGAAGCACAAGCATCAGCAGAGTTACCACCACCAGGGTGGGGATACTTCCTATGACATCGATGATCCGCTGCATGATGATATCCGTCATCCCTCCGAAGTATCCGGAGATCACTCCGTAATTCATTCCGATCAGCAGGTTGATCACCGTGGCCACCAGCGCAATGATGAGGGAGATCCTGAGACCCATGAAGCAGCGGGAAAACATATCCCGTCCCAGGTTGTCCGTTCCGAAGAAATAGTTTTCCTCGACTCCCAGCTCCTCATACCGGTTTACCTTCACGGCCCCGCTGCTCTTCTGCATCATTTCGGAGCCGTCCAGGATCCCCATGGAAGAAAGGCCGGGAACTCTGGGTGCCATATTTGCATGCTCCAGCACCTGTTCATCATAGGAATGACCTGAGAGATAGGGTCCGATGATGCTGAGAAGAACCAGGATTGCCAGCAGAACAAGTCCCACCACTGCAGACTTCTGGGCGAAGAACCGTTTCAGAGTTTCATGCTTCACGCCTGTGACTGCCTCCGCCGACGTATCCTCCTTCAGCTCGGGAGGAGCAAGGACAAAGTCCTCATCTACGGGAACATACGCTTCCACAGCGTCTGCCGCAACCGCAACACCAACCGCCTTGACTGTCTTTGTATGATCTTTCATAGCGTCTCCTCCTTTCTACTCGGCTTTTCCACCCAGACGAACTCTGGGATCCACAATACAGTACAGAATATCCAGGATCAGCATGACCACAATGTACAGCGCCGAATAAACGAAGCTGAGGGCGATGACCACACTGTAGTCGTTGCTGCTGATGGCATTGGTAAGCAGTGCGCCCACGCCGGGGATCGAGAACATCTGCTCGATCACCAGGGAGCCTGTCAGCAGTCCCACCAGAAGTCCTGCCATGACCGTGATCACGGGGATCAGGGAATTCCTCAGGATATACCTGATGATGATGGTGCTGTTCTTAAGTCCCTGACACCGGGCAAGCATGACATAATCCGATTTCATAACGTCCTGTGCCTCTGCCCTGGTAAACCTTGCGATCACCGCCATGACCATAAGGCTCAGGGCCATGATGGGCATCACCGTGGTAACCCCCGGCGACCGGTAATCGTAAAGCATGGGGAAGATCTCCCACTTATAACCCAGCACATAGGAGAAAAACATGGCAAAAAGGTAGGACGGTACTGCAACCCCCAGAAGGGAAAGGATGCTGTACAGTGCCCTGAGCAGCTTGTTCTTAAAGAAGGCTGCCAGAAGTCCAAGGGCAAGTCCCGCCAGTGTTCCGAAGATCAGGCTCAGGAAGCCGATCTTCAGTGTCACAGGGAACCGGCTCACCAGCAGCTCCGTAATGGGCGTATTCACGGAAATGGAATAGCTGACGCCCAGATCACCCTTCAGCATATTTCCCACATACCGGAAAAACTGAATGAAGATGGGCTGATCCAGACCGTACTTTTCCTTCAGCATTGCCACCTGTTCCGCGGAAAGCTTCTGGTCATTGAAGGGGGACCCCGGCATAAACTGTAGCAGGAGGAAGAGGATCAGCAGGATCACCAGAAGCGTCACTATGGATATAATGATACGTTTGATCAGATATCTGGCCATCACTTCACCTCCTTTTCCAGTCCTTCACAGACAACATGGACTCCGGTAGGTGCAAAGATCAGATTTTTCACATTCGGTTTGATCAGGACATCCAATCCGTTGGTGTAGAGCGGGATCTGAGCCATATCATCCATCAGGATATCCTCCGCCTTCTCCAAAAGAGCATCCCGTTCTTTTCCTTCCGTCAGTATCAGCTCCTGGTATACCTTTTCGTAATCCGGATTCAGATACTTATTTCCCTTCGCCTGTTCTGCAGAGTAACGTCCGTAGAAGGAGGTAGGATCCGTATAATCCACAACCCAGCCTCCGTAGATCAGATCATAGCCTTCTCCCTCCGTACCGTGCTGCAGCCAGTCCTTTGTGCTCCAGACCACGATATTGATGG